>CAYWMC010000092.1:0-8034 GCA_964459345.1 uncultured Klebsiella sp.
GTGCCGCTGCAGTCCAATGCCATCGTGGCGCTCTCCCGCGCCGTGGCCACCATTGCCGACTGGCAGCCGCCCATTCGTCTGAGCGACACCACCACGTCCTACTTCTCCCGCCTGGCCGCGATCTCCGAACCGGAAGCCGCTGCGCGCTACCGCGCCGTGCTCAGCCCCTACTCCGCCGAGGGTCAGGAAGCCGTGAACTATCTGAAGCAATACGAGCCCCGCAACGCCGCCGTGCTGTTCAGCACGATCTCGCCGAACATCGTGGACGGCGGCTATCGCTCCAACGTGATTCCGTCGGAAGCCACCGCCACGCTGGACGTGCGCCTGCTGCCCGACGAAGACGCGCCGGCCTTTCTGGAAATGGTGCGTGAGGTGATCAATGATCCGGCGGTGAATGTGGACTGGGGTTCGCGCAACCAGCGCCCCGGTGCCTCCAGTTCGCTGGACACCGATGCCTATCGCGTCATCGAGTCGGTATTTGGCGAAAGCTACGGCGCACCTGTGCTGCCAGTATTGAGCACCGGCGCCACCGACATGGCCTATCTGCGCGCCCGTGGCATTCAGTGCTATGGCGTGGGGCCGGGCATTGACGCGGAAGACGGGCCGCTGGGCTTTGGTTCCCACAGCGATCAGGAACGCATCATCGAAGCCGAGCTGTACCGCTTCGTGCAGACCTTCTACAAGGTTGTCGAGGAGATCGCCGCGACGCCGTGAGGCAGCGGCGTGCACACCAGCATTTTTGCAAAGCTCTGCAGATTCACCTGCTCCCGCAGCGCCAGGCCGCTGCGGGCCAGCAGTGCCTGCCACTGTGCCAGCGTGCGTTCACGACCGCGCGTTCCGATGAACATCTGCATGTCGAATGAGACGCTGCTGTAGTCCGCTCCCTGCTCGGCCATGACGATTTCCAGAATCACCAGCGGCGCATCGCCCTCGCCAATCGCACGCACTATATTGCGCAGAATGATTTCACATTGCGCATCATCGAACCCATGCAGCAGCGCACTGAGAAGATAGACGTCACCTGCGTTGCGCGCGGCAGGCACTTCGACAAAGGCATCGCCACCCACGAACGTCATACGTCCATCCACCTCATCGCGCTGCCGCTGCGCATTGGCGGCCACCACCTTGGCGATGATGGCCGGGCGATCCTGCACCAGCGCCTGCAGTCCAGGGTGGCGCTGCAGGATCGCGCGGGACTTGCTGCCCGCCGAGCCGCCGATGTCGATCAGGCGCTGGAAGCGACTCCAGTCGAAGTCCGTGGCAAAGCTGTCGCCCGCCAGGGCTTCCACGCTGTCCATGGCGTTCGAGAACAACAGGTCGAAATCGGGATGCTTGTCCATGTAGTCGAACAGTTCGTCTGCGTGCTGCAGCGCGAAGGGTGTCTGCCCGGTGCGGATGCCTTCCTCCAGTGTCTCCATCCAGGGGCTGCTCATTTCGGGCGAGTTGTGCATGAGGATCATGGCCCGCACGCACTGCGGATTGTCTTCACGCAGGCAGGCCGACAGCGCGTTGTTGCGGAAGCGTCCCGGCGCAGACTCTGTGAAGACGCCCATGGCCGCGAGCATGCGCAGCAGACGGAACAAGGGGTCAGGGGCGGCTGCGCAGCGCGCCGCCAGCGCATCTGCCGGGCACTCGTCGTCGCCCAGGGCGCCGGCAATGTCGAGCTTCGCCGCCACATACAAGGCCCGCGACTGCCAGAAGGCCGAGCCGATCTGCAGCAGCCGGAAGGGTGGCGGCGTGGTGCGATTGGGCAGCGCCTGCAGCCAGGCGGCGAATTTCAGAAGACGTGCGAAGCGGCGCACGGCGCCTTTGTTCTTTTGCAGTGTCATGCGTCTCTCCCGAGTCCTGCCGCGAACAGGCGGCCATTGAATGCTGCCAGTGCGCTGAGGAAGGCGTCGTCCATAGGGCGTTCCATTTGTTCTTCGAAAATGTCCTTGAGCAGAATCGGTGTCATCGCCAGGCTGACAAAGGCCATGCGCAGCAGGTCGGGATCGATCTCCTGCGCCACCCCTGCGTCACGCTTCAGGTCCGCCAGCCGGCGTGCACCACGGGTGCGCCCGCGCTCCAGCAGCTGCTGGATGAAGCGGCGGCCCGGGCCCTGATTCAGCGCCAGCACTTTCAGAATCAGGCGCGGAAACTCGGGGCGGGCATTCATGGTGTCGTAGTAAAGCTTCAGGTAGTCGCCGAAGCCTGCGGGCGAGCGCAGCAATGCGCCGTCCAGCACGTCCAGCAAGGGGCCGAGCGTGTCGCGGATCATCTCCTCGTAGAGGCCTTCCTTGCTGCCGAAGTAGTAGCGGATCATCGAGACATTGGCGTCGGCCCGCTCGGCAATCAGGCGGGTGGTGACGCGGTGATAATCGTCTGCAAGGAAGCAGTCGAGAGCGGCAGTGAGGAGGCGGGCACGCACGCCTTCGGACGCTGTGGGAGAAGAGTCGGCGGTAGAAGGGTCGGCGGAGGAAAGGCTGTCGGTCATTGCGGCGGCTCCGGATTCGAATGGCCAAAGCCTAGCACTGTGTCGCAGGCCGGCCCCAACAGTTTCGCCAATCGCTTTCGCGGTCTTGATTGAGGCGGCGTCCATTGCAGCACGCCGCGCTGTCACGCTATCGTGCGGGCTCTTTCATGCACAGTCACCAGGAGCTCCCATGTCCGGCCAGTACCCAGACCGCATCCGCCAGCTGCCGCTTTACGACGGCCGCTTCGATGCCTACAAGCTTGAGGCGAAGGG
The DNA here is from genome assembly GCA_964459345.1 of uncultured Klebsiella sp. GTDB lineage: Bacteria > Pseudomonadota > Gammaproteobacteria > Pseudomonadales > Pseudohongiellaceae > UBA5078. The sequence goes on from CAYWMC010000092.1 coordinate 2,726, forward strand.
GGCGGATGTCCTGTTTGCCTCTTACCCAGCCGGCACGGTGATTCCGCCGCACACGCACGACACCGACAACTATGGCGTCATCACCCGCGGCGAACTTGTTCTCACGCAGAACGGCGTGACCACGCGGCACGGCGTGGGCGACTGGTACCACGTGGCCGCTCATGTGGAACACGCGGCACGCTTCGACGTGCCCACCGACGAAGTGGAGTTCTGGTTCACGCCCTGAGCGACGTGTGCTGTGCCATGGGCACGTGCAGCAGGAGCAGATCGCCTTGCTGCTCCAGCCTTGCGTGCAGGGCGTGCAGGCGCTTCTGCAGCACGGGCAGGCGTGTGAACGCGCCGGCGTCTCCGCCCGCAGCCCTGCGCAGGGTCAGCTGCACTGTCAGCGTGGCGCTCGAAGTGCTCCACTGACAATCTGCGTGCAGCGACAGCACCCCGGGCAAGCGCAGTGCACTGCCCACCAGTTCACGCAGCAGCAGGCGCAGTCCCAGCATCTGCCGGCTGTCGCAGGGCACGTCGTCCAGTGCCGCCGCCACGTCCCAGTCCAGATCCTTGCCAAGCGCGGTGGCCCGCGCCAGTTGCTCCGCCATGCAGTCGGCCAGCACTGCAGCCACACTCTGCTGTGTCGCCATCACCCGGCTCACGATGTCGCGCAGATCCTGCAGCGCGGTGCGCGCCAGGTCCTGCGCCGCGCCCTTCTCGCTCTGATACACGAGTGACAGCAGGCGTGCGCCCAGATCGTCGTGCAGGTCGCGGTACACCAGTTCCCGCTCGGCGTCGATTCTGATCTCCCGTTCCAGTGTTTCCTGCTCGGCATACACGTCGCGGATGCGCCGTTCACTCTGTACGAGGCGGCGCTGCAGCTGCCCGTTGAGTTGTGCGAGCCCGGCAGCGGCCTGCAGGAATGCGCCGATGCCATGCCACGCCAGAATCACCAGCATGATGGGCGTGGTGATGTAGGACACCGGCGTGTCCCAGCGCCAGCGTTCCGGACTGCTGGCGGCGATCAGGGTGACGTCGTGCAGGGCCGAGAGCAGCATCAGAATCAGGCCGATGGCCACACTCCACGTCTGCGCCGTGCGCGCGCCGCGCAGCAGCTTCACCACCAGCACCACAAACAGCAGCTGGCAGAGCAGTTGCCCGGCATTGCCGATGTCCACCACATAACGGTCAGGTACCACGGCAATCAGCGCGCCGTGCAGCAGGGGAATCAGCACCAGAAGCCGCAGACGCCTGTCGCGGCTGTGCAGGTAGAACGTCGCGATGAACGCCAGCAGACTGGTGGCTCCCGTCACCACCCCCCAGTGAATCACGCGCAGTCCTGTGAACTCGCCCACGGGCAGCACGGGCACCACGATATAGAGCAGGGGCAATGCCCAGGCTACGCTCATGATGCCCATCAGCCACCACTGACTCTGCCGGGTGCGCAGCCACACGAACAGGCTGAGGCTGCCGATGAACAGCAGGGCCATCAGGCTGATCTTCACCAGCGTGATCTGCACGAAGTAGCTGAGCCGGTACCAGGGCTGCAGAGACTCCGGCGTGCCGAGGATCACGGGACTCATCACGCCGAAGGCGGGCTCGGAGATCAGGCGCGCATACAGATAGTGCGGCCCCGCTTCTGCCAGCACGGGTTCAGGAAGCGTCCACAGCATGGGCCGGTTCCAGTTGCGCTGCAGACGCGCTTCCACGGGTTGCGACACGGGCCCGCCACTGCCCACGTAGACGTTGTCGACCCACAGTTCCAGATTCATCATGTGCCGCAGCATCAGCACCCGTGTCCAGCCCCGCGCCAGCGCATCGGCGGGCAGCGGCACGCGGTACCAGGCCTCGCGGGTGTCCTGGGGATGCAGCTCGTCGCGGGACCACGAGCGGGGCAGATGCACCGGGCGCCAGCCTTCCTGTGTCGTGGGCGGCGTGGCACCCTGCACCACCAGCACCTCGGCCTGGGTGATGAAGTCGTAGTCGGCGCGCACCTGGGCGGCGCCCGTGGCCAGCCCCAGCAGAATCAGCGCGGAGAAGAGTGTGCGCAGCACACGGGGCAGGCAGCAAAGGCGCGGCAACGCTCTCATGGCTGCGGCTCCTCTGCCCGTCGCAGCGGCAGCGTGAATTGCAGGCGTGTGCCGCTGGTCGCGCCCGGTGCAATCGTGACGCTGCCGCCCAGCTCCTGCATCCGGTTGCGCATGTTCACCAGGCCTCGGCCGGGGCGATGGGTCGGGGCAATGCCACGGCCGTCATCACTTACCGCATAGATCAGTGTCGGGCCGGCGTCTGCTGCGCTGACTGTGGCGGTGACCGTCACGCGCCGGGCCTGCGCGTGTTTGAGCAGATTGCTGAGGGCTTCGCGCAAGGTGCGTCGCAGGGCCGATTCCTGCCGCGCCGTCAGCGTGCTGTGCTGCAGGGTGTCGTCCGTGTGCCAGTCCAGCGCCAGCGCGGCCTGCTCGCAGCGGGTCTGCGCCTCGGCGAAGGCATCGGCCAGCACATCCGCCAGCGCATGGGCCTGCTCGGGATGCAGCTTGCGGGAGTCCCGCAGCTCCGCCAGCGCTGCCCGCGCCAGGTCGGCCGTGGCGGGATTGCTGGCCGAGTAGATCAGCTGCAGGAGCTTGTCACTGAGGTCTTCGTGGATGGACTGATAGATGGTCTTGCGCTCGCGCAGTGCGGCGGCGTCCAAAGCGTCATGGGTGAGCATGGCATAGCGGTCGGCGAACTCGGCCTCGGCTTCCTGCACGCGCTGGTCCAGCGAGGTGTTCAGCGCGGCGAGCTGGTGCAGATTCTCCCCGTGGCTGGCCACCAGAAAATACAGTGCCAGCAACACGCCAATCATCTGTGCCACGGTGGCCGTCTGCAGGCTGTGGTCCGGGTGCTGGGCAAGGTGGACGTCGGCCAGCACCAGGAGGGTGTCCACCAGCACGCACAGGGCAATCAGCCAGACCCCGAGGGTCAGGGCCGACTGCGCTGAGGACTGCCGCCGCAGCCCCGCGCCCAGCTGCCGGCTGCTGGCAAGCCACAGGCCCAGTGCGCAGAGCGCCGTTACCGTGCCATGCAGCACAGGCTGGGCCAGCAGCGCGGCCACACCATAGACCAGCAGCACGGCCAGTGGCAGCAGGCTCAGCATGCGCTGCGCCGGGTCTGGCAGCGTGGGGTAAAGGATGCGTGCCAGGCAGTAGAACCAGGCGGTGATCAGCACATCGGGAAGCAGCGTGCCGCCAGGGGCGACACCCAGTGCCTGCAGGAACCAGCCATTGCCACACAGGCTCGCCCCCAGCAGCCAGAAGTAATGGGGAATGTCGGAGCGTACGCGCCACAGCGCTACCAGGGTCAGGGCCGCCACGAGATTGAGGACGACCGTCCACTGGGGCAGGTCGTGGAACAGCAGCTGACGCTGCTCCAGCAGGCGCAGCTGGGCGTGATAGTCGGTGAACAGGGCCTCTGTGCCGAACGCTGCCGCGCTGCATGCAAGCAGTGCGGCTGCCAGCCATGCAAGTGCGACTGCCCGTGTCATCCGTCCGCCAGCTCCGGATTGATATCGGCAATGAAGATGGCCCAGAACGTCAGGAACACGGCGGCAATGAGGGGCCCGATCACAAAGCCATTGATGCCCAGAAGAGCGATGCCGCCCATGGTGGAGAACAGCACGATGTAGTCTGGCAGCTTGGTGTCCCGGCCCACCAGAATCGGGCGCAGCACGTTGTCGGCCAGCCCGATGATGAGCGCGCCGTAGGCGATCAGCACTGAGGCCTCAACCCAGGCCCCGGTGGCGTACAGATAAAGGGACACCGGCACCCATACCAGCGCGGCGCCGACGGCCGGAATCAGAGACAGGAATGCCATGACCACAGCCCACAGAATCGGCGCGGGGATGGCCAGCAGCCAGAAGATGAAGCCACCGAGTGCCCCCTGCACGATGGCCACCAGCAGATTGCCCTTCACAGTCGCGCGCGTGACTTCCACGAACTTCTTGAACAGCAGCAATTTGCGTGTTTCGTCCAGCGGCACGGCGGCGGTCATGTGTGCCACCAGTCTGTCGCCATCGCGCAGCAGGAAGAATGTCAGGTACAGCATCAGCACCAGCTTGACAGTGAAATTGACTGTGTTGCGGCCGATGCTCAGGGCCTGCTGCGCGATGATCTCGCTCATGCCCACTGCCGAACTGGCCAGATACTCGCGGATGCTGTCTGTATCGACGCCAACCCTGGTCATGAGCTGCGGCAGAAACGGAATGGCATTGACCACCTGGTCTATGAACTGCGCAGGCTCGATCTCCCGCGACTCGATCAGGCCGTAGAAGGTGGCCCCTTGCTGGATGAACGCCGAGAGCAGGGCCAGCACCGGCATGATCACGATGACCGACAGCGTCAGCAGCGTGATCAGCGCAGTGAGGGAGCGGCGATTGTGCAGACGTTTGAGCAGTCGGGACTGCATGGGGGCGAACAGCACGGTCACGACGATCGCCCAGAAGATGGCGCTCCAGAACGGGCGCAGCACCAGGCCGAAGAGCAGCGTGATGACAGCAAGAATGATCAGGAAGCTGCGTTGTTCGAGCACGTCACGCATGGCGGAATCTCCGGGGTGGCAGGGGGCTGGCAACGTCGGTCAGTGTTTGTGCCGCAGCATGCGGATGATCTCGACTATTCGCGGCGGCTGTCCAGTGCGCAGCACACCCTGCCGGAAGATTTTTCCCGACAGCCACAGCACCAGCACAATGGACAGCAGCAGCACGACAGTCGTGCCGATGACATCCAGCAGCGGCGGCTCTGCCGCGGCCCGGTTCATCATGGTGAAAGGGGTGAACAGGGGAATCCAGGACATGATGCGGGCCACCGGGCCGTTGGGGTCCTGGGCGATGAAGGTCATGGTCACCAGCGGCACGATCAGCACCATCATCATCGGCATCATCAGACTCTGGGCTTCCTTGAGCGTGTTGCACAGGCTGCCGATGGCCAGAAAGATGCCGGCATACAGCGCATAGCCGGCCAGGAAGTAGAACACGAACCACGGAATCAGGTCGGACGACAGCAGCACCTGGAAGAATTGCGCCAGCAGCTCGGTTTGCGCGCCGGGATAGAACGCGATGAACAGGAAGAAGGTGCCCAGCCATGCCGCGATGGTGGTGATGCCGGAAAGCCCGATGCCGAACAGCTTGCCCATCATCAGCTCCAGCGGCGTGACCGAGGCCAGCAGCACTTCGATGATGCGGTTGGATTTCTCTTCGATGGTGTTGCTGAGCAGGTACTGCACGCTCTGCATCAGCGAGATGAACATCAGATACACGAAGCCCACCGGCGCCCACTGCCGGAAGGTGTCGGCCA
>CAYWMC010000093.1:0-8002 GCA_964459345.1 uncultured Klebsiella sp.
AGCTGCCCAGTGCGAAGTTCTCACGCTGCGTCCGTGTGTTGCCCAGCGCCAGCGACTGCGTGCCCCAGTCGGCAGTATAGTCGGCCGAAAGTCGCGAGGCCTGCTGCTCGAAGGCGGCGTCGCAGTCATGGATGGTGGAAAAATCCACGGGGTGATAGCAGCTGTCATAGGCAGAATCACCTGTGACATCGCGCAGCACCAGTTCGACGCGCAGGGCTTCGTTCGCCTGCAGACCGAAGCGGCCGTGCAGTGAGGTGTTGTCATAGCCGTCCTTGTCCCGGAGCAGCGCATCGGCTTTTCGTGTATTGAACCCATCGGTGCTGTAATCCGTCGCGGACACGAAGAAGTCGCCCACGGTGTTACCTGCGCTCATGTTGGCGGTGTACTGCCGGGTACCGAACGCGCCCGTCATGGCGTCGGCGTGAGCGCGCAGATCGGTGCTGCTCTGCCGGGTGCTGATGCTGACGACCCCGCCGGCATCCGCGCCGTAATGCAGACCCTGCGGGCCACGCAGAATTTCGATGCGCTCGATGCCGCTGCTGAGCAGGTGTTCCAGCTGGGGTTGCACCTGGGTGACACTGGGGTCGGACAGTTTCATGCCATCCAGCAAGGTGAGCGTTCTATAGCCCTCTTCGCCGCGGATGCGCAGATTGCTGATCTGCCCGACGCCGCCGGAATTGCCCACGCTGACCGAGGGCATGGCCCGCAGAATGTCGAGCAGTGAACTGCTGCCGCGCGCCGCGATCTCGTCGGCGCTCATGACGGACACCGAGGTGCCGATCTGCCGCAATGGCGTTTCGATGCGACTCGAGGTGATGACGATTTCCTGCGGGGCAGAATCCTGCGCCAGCACTGCGCTGAAAGGGGATAACGTGGCACCTGTGGTACAGGCCAATGCCAGGAGAGTACGGTGTTTCATAAGGTTTCCTCAATGAAAAAAGTTTCATGAGGGAGGGGGAGCGGAAGGAAAAAATCGATGCCAGAAAGAATCCGGGCGACATGACCGACCACCGATGGAGCCCTCCGCTTCATCCGAGTAGCATTGTCTGGCTGGTATCGGGCTCATGAGACAGGTTGTCACACCTGCGGCTCATTACCGTTGCGGGGGCAGCGCTGGAATCTAACCAGCTTCCCATTCAAGTCGTCCGCCAGGGAACAGCAGAAGACACCAGAACAATTGTTGATTACTGCTGCTGCATTCAGGATGCAGGTCAACAGTGCGCGCAAGTCTACGCACCGCCCCCCTGTAGCGTCAACCACGACGGCAGGTCTCTGGTTACACAGCTTCTGATTGAATCTTGCACTTCTGCAGTTTGCTGCGGATGGCCGCCACGATGGAATCCTTGTCCAGACCCACCGCCGCCAGCATGTCCGGCACCTTGCCGTGGCTGAGGAAATTGTCAGGCAGCCCGAGGTTCAGCACCGGCACGCGATAGTCTTCGCGCAGCAGAAATTCATTCACGGCCGAGCCCGCGCCGCCCATCAGGGCATTCTCTTCCAGCGTCACCAGCAGCTGGTGACGGGTGGCCATTTCGCCAATCAGGTCTTCGTCCAGGGGCTTCACGAAGCGCATGTCGATGACGGTGGCATCCAGCGCTTCAGCGGCCGCCATGGCCGTGGTGACCAGGCTGCCGAAGGCCAGTATTGCGACGGTGTGCCCGCGACGCCGCTGCACACCCTTGCCGATGGGCAGGGCCTGCATGGTCTTGCTGATGATGGCGCCGGGCCCTTTGCCCCGCGGGTAACGCACGGCGGCCGGACCTTTGTGCACATATCCGGTGTAGAGCATCTGCCGCGCTTCGTTCTCGTTGCTCGGCGCCATGATCACCATGTGCGGGATGCAGCGCAGGAAGGCCAGATCGAAACTTCCCGCATGCGTAGGGCCGTCCTCGCCAACCAGTCCGGCGCGATCGATGGCAAACAGCACGTCGAGATTCTGCAGGGCGACATCGTGAATGAGCTGGTCGTAGCCGCGCTGCAGGAATGTCGAGTAGATGGCGACCACGGGCTTGAGTCCGTCACAGGCCATGCCTGCCGCCAGCGTGACCGCATGCTGTTCGGCGATGGCCACATCGTGAAATTGCCGCGGAAACTGCTCCGCGAATGTATCCATGCCCGAGCCGGTGCTCATGGCAGGCGTGATGGCGGCCAGCAACGGATCGGCGGCGGCCATGTCGCAGAGCCACTCGCCAAATACCGCCGAGTAGCTGGGGGTTTCCACCTTGCGGACGGCAGGCGCAGCCTTCTTCGGTTCAATCTTGTTCATGGCATGCATTCCGAACGGATCGTTCTCGGAAGCGGAATAGCCCTTGCCTTTCTGGGTCACGATATGCAGCAGCTGCGGGCCCCGCAATTGCTTGATGTTGGTGAGGATGTCGATCAGCTCGAGGGTGTTGTGACCGTCCACCAGCCCGATGTAGTTGAAGCCGATTTCCTCGAACAGGGTGCCGGGAGACACCATGCCTTTCATGTATTCCTCGGCGCGATGCGCGGCCTTGAGAGCAGGGGGAATCTTCGCCAGTACGCGCTTGCCGCCCGTGCGAATGAAGTTGTAGGGGCGGCTGGCCCACATGCGGGCGAAATAACTCGACAGCCCACCCACGTTCTTCGAGATCGACATGTTGTTGTCGTTGAGAATTACCAGGAAATTCTCGTCGATGTCGCCGGCATGATTGAGCGCTTCAAACGCCATACCAGCCGTCATGGCGCCATCGCCGATGATGGCCACCGTGCGCCGGTCGATGCCCTGCTCGCGGGCCGCGATCATCATGCCCAGCGCCGCGCTGATGGACGTGCTGGAGTGGCCGACGCCGAAGCTGTCGTACTCGCTTTCATCTCTGGAGGGGAAGGCAGCCAGTCCCCCCGCCTGCCGCATGCTCAGCATGCGCTCGCGCCGGCCCGTAAGAATCTTGTGAGGGTAGGTCTGGTGGCCGACGTCCCACACCAGGCGGTCGTCAGGCGTATTGAACACGTAATGCAGTGCGATGGTCAGTTCGACCACGCCGAGACCTGCGCCGAAGTGTCCACCCGTCTGACCGACGGAATACAGCAGGAATTTGCGCACTTCGCGAGCCAGGTCCTTGAGCTGTGCCGGTTCGAAATTCCTCAGGTCAGCCGGGCTCTGGATCTGGTCGAGCAGAGGCGTTTCCGGGCGGGTGAGGGGGATTTCGTCGAGCATGGTCGGACCTGTCACAAATGGGGTTGGGCTAAGTTAAAGGAATGACTCTGAAGCGTCAAATTCAGGGTTCAGTGCCGCCTTTCAACGATATAACGGGCAATCTGGCGCAGTGCGTTTGCGCGGCTGTCGAATCCCGTCAGGGCGGCGAGAGCTGAATCGCACAGGTCCTGCGCCTTGCTGCGGGCGGCGTCCAGTCCAAGCAGAGAGACATACGTTGGTTTGTTCAGCGCCTGATCCGCCCCTTGCGTCTTGCCCAGCGTGGCCGTGTCGCTGACGACATCGAGAATATCGTCCTGCACCTGGAAGGCCAGGCCGATGCACTCGGCATAGCGGCCGAGGGCGGAGAGCTGCACATCGCTGGCTTTCTCCGTGGTCAGGGCTCCCAGCAGCACGCTGGCGGAAATCAGGGCGCCGGTCTTCAGGCTGTGCATGGTCTGCAGGTCCTGCAGAGAGACGCTCTTGCCCATGGCCTCGAAGTCGATGGACTGCCCTGACACCATGCCTTCGAAACCGCCCGCAGCGGCGAGCAGATTGATCATGCGCAGGCTGGTGGCGGGGGCTGCCGGGTGCAGAGCGGGGTCGCTGAGAAGGCGAAACGCCAGGGCCTGCAGAGCATCGCCCGCGAGAATCGCGGTGGCTTCGTCGAAGGCGATGTGCACAGTGGGCTGGCCGCGGCGCAGATCGTCATCGTCCATGGCGGGCAGATCGTCATGCACGAGGGAATAGCAATGCACCAGTTCCACGGCACAGGCGGCCATATCGGCGGCCTCCAGCGTGCCACCAACTGCCTGTGCGCTGGCCTATGCCAGCACGGGACGCACACGCTTGCCGCCCTGCAGACTGGCATGGAGCATGGCGTCGCGCAGACGTCGGGCGGGCCCTGGTAGTGCGTCCAGCTGTGTTTTCAGCACGAGCTGCACGCGCTCACGGCACAGGCTCATGAAGGCATCCAGGGGCAGTTGCTCGTCTGGTACAGTGCTCATGAGCGCTGGCGTCCCGTGTCGGAAGTGTCACCTTCAAGGTCGAGTGCTTCCGGGGCGCCATTCTCGGCTATCAGAATCTGGACTTTCTGTTCTGCCTTCTGCAGTGCACTCTGACACTCGCGCGTCAGGCGAATGCCTTTCTCGAAGGCCTGCAGGGATTCCTCCAGGCTCAGCTCGCCCTCTTCCATGGCAGTAACCAGACTCTCAAGGCTGGCAAGGGATTCTTCGAAATTGAAGACGGGGTCCTGATTCTTGCTCATGGCAGGCGTTCCTGGGGGATAACCGGGTGGTTCAAAGGGCGGGCAATTATCACTATTCTGCCTGCCAATAGCAAAGCGCCCCGGCATATTCGTTGACCCATCCTGGGGCGCGAAGTAATCTAGCCCGCGTTTCGCAATGGCAGGAACCCAGGGCAATGGACAATCACAAGAACAAGCCTTCACTCGATGCACACCACAGAGACCCGCGCATTCTCTACGGCCTGGCGCTGACCATTGTATGGCTGCTGCTCGGCGCGCTGTACATCTCCAGCAATCTGGGCTGGTCGCGTTTCGCAACACTGCCCATCGACGAAATGGGCAACTTCCTCGAAGGCGCATTCGCCCCGCTCGCCTTCCTGTGGCTGGTCATCGGCCTGTTCATCCAGCAGAGCGTGCTCGCCGAGAACAATCGCGAACTGCGCGACAACAATATCCAGTCTGAAAAGCAGACCATGGCAATCGCGGCCACGGAAATGAATGCGCGCCAGGAGACATTCTTCAAGATTGCCGACAACACGCGCCGGCAGCTGGGCGGCATCGCCGGTCTGCTGTTTCAGTCGAGCAAGGGCCAGACGGGCGACAACACGTATTCCGAAGCGGAATTCATGGAGATGTGGCACCTGTTCGCCACCGGCGACTTCGAGATCTTCTCGCGCAACTTTCTGGCTCTGGCCGGCAAGGGCGTGGACATGCAACCGCTGTTCTATGGCACTCAGATCCGGTGCACGCACACTGACAATTTCATCATGAACTTCGATCGACTGCTGCGGCTGGCGAAAGACTGTGATACCAATGGCATCATTTCCGATGCACAGTTGCATTCGGCCCACGGCCTGCTGAGTTCACGCATGCGCGAACAGCATCCACGCATCAAGTTCAAGCGCTATGAAGTGACACGATCCAGCTCGTATCTCGAGCAGATCATCAAGGGCAGTCAGGCACAGGGCAACGAACACGGCTCTGTCAAAGCAGCGTCTCAAGGGGAGTAGAAAAGTGGAATATGTCGCGATCGTGATCGTGCTTGCTCTGTTGCAGTATTTTGCGTTCGGCCTGCTGGTGGGGCGCGCCCGCAGCAAGTTCAATGTGCATGCCCCGGCGATCACCGGGCACCCGGTTTTCGAGCGTTACTATCGCGTCCATCAGAACACGCTGGAGCTGATGATCATGTTCATCCCGGCCATCGTGCTGTTCGGCTACTGGGTGCGTCCCGACCTGGGGGCAGGCATCGGCTTCGTCTATGTGATTGGCCGTGCCGTTTACCTGCGCGCCTACATCAGTGATCCGGCCCGTCGTGGTCTGGGTTTCGGCCTGAGCATACTGCCGATTCTGATTCTGCTGATTGGTGGCGGGATCGCGGCGATTCTGTCCCTTCTTTGAAATAGTGTCTGCGGTACACCTCCGGGCCCATGTGCCGGATCTGTTCGTCCACCAGCATGTCCATGACCTCCAGCAGCCCGGCGTAACGGCCGGGCGCTTCTTCCAGAATCTCCAGAGTCTGCACGATGGCTTCCAGCGTCGAGACCGCGTCTGCGCGTGGCTCGCGGCGAATGCGGTAGCGGCTGGGCGTTGGATTCTCCAGGTGGTAGCGCGGCAGCGCCGCGAGCGAGCCGGACTCAAGCAGCATGCGCTGGCTCTTGCGCCAGGTGGCATCGAGAAACAGCAGAGGTCTGACAGGGCCGGATTGCAGCTGGGACAAGGGCGCGCTGCCTTCGCCTGGGTAAATCAGAACGCAGCCGAGCAGCGAAGAGAGTATGGGCTCTGGACTCTTGCCAGTGCCCAGCAGGCAGTCGTTCAGCCCCAGTGATGCGATACGCGCGGTGCCCAGCGCGTGCCGCGATTCCTGAGGGTGCTGCAGGATGCGGACAGGCCAGTGATTGTGCAGGTGCGGGACATGAGCGCAGTAACAGGAAGGCAGTGGGCGCTGGCAGCGCGGGCAGAGGGCGCGAGCGGACATGCCGTTACTCCTGTGGGGATCAGTCGCCGTCCCGCAGCGCGGCGCCAAGCCGTCTGATCTTGAATTTCTGCGCCTTGATGCGGCGGCTCTCCAGTTGCTGCATCGCCTTGTGCACCCAGTCCGCATCGATAGCGACATAGCTGGCGTGTTCCAGAATGTCGATGCGACCTATGGCCGTGGCGGGGATGCCATTTTCTGCGGTAAGAGCGCCGAGAATGTCGCCGGGGCGCAGCTTGTTCTTGCGCCCGCCGCCGATATCCAGCGTCTGCTTCCTTGTGACTGTTGCGCGGGCTGTCTCCTTCACCATGCCGATGGCTTGAATCGGGGCACCCGCCGTATGGGGATCACGCTCCCGCAGGGCATCCACTCTGAACCGCTCATTCTCGAAAAACAGGCTCGCCGCGATACCGCTCAGCCCGGCCCGGCCGGTGCGGCCGATGCGATGGGTATAGACGTCCAGGTCGCGGGGAAGATCGGCATTGATTACCAGTGGCAATTCTTCGATGTCCAGGCCGCGCGCGGCCACATCTGTCGCCACCAGCACTGGCGCACTGCCGTTGCGGAACTGAATCAGCACCTGGTCACGCTCGCGCTGCTCGAGTTCACCGTGCAGCGGCAATGCGGGTACACCGCGCTGACTCAGAAATCGCGCGATATCCACGGCGCCCTGACGGGTATTGCAGAACACCACGCAGGCGGCCGGTTGAAAGTGCCGCAGCAAAGTGAGTACGGCGGCAGCGCGGCGCTCTTCACTCTCGGTGCTGCCCACGCAGTAGAACTGCTGCGCAATGGTGGTTTCTGAATGCTGGGTCTCGACGCTCACCTGTTCCGCAGCGCGCTGATACTGCGCGCTCATGGCCACGATATCCGCGGGAAACGTCGCCGAGAACAGAAGGGTCTGGCGCGACGGTGGGGTATTGCCGATGATGAAGCCGATGTCCTCGGAGAAGCCCATGTCGAGCATGCGGTCCGCTTCGTCCAGAACCAGCGTGTTCACGCGGGCAATCGACAGAGTCTGTTTTTCCAGGTGATCACGCAGACGTCCCGGCGTGGCCACGATGATGTGTGCCCCGTGTTCCAGCGAGGCGATCTGCGGCCCCAGTGGCTGGCCGCCACACAGCACCACCACCTTGATGTTCGGAAGATAGCGGGCCAGTTTGCGCACTTCGGTGGCGACCTGGGTGCACAGTTCGCGAGTGGGGCACAGAATCAGAGCCTGCGTGCCGAAATCGCGCGGATTCAGACGCTCCAGCAAGGCGATGCCGAAGGCGGCTGTCTTGCCACTGCCCGTCTTGGCCTGGGCAATCAAGTCCTTGCCCTGCAGCGCCATTGGCAGACTCAGCGCCTGCACAGGCGTCATGTGCTCGTAGCCCATGTCGGCAAGGTTCTGCAATTGTGCGGGTGGCAGCGACAGAGCGCTGAAGCCCGGGCCTGCAGCGCTGTCTGCTGACTCACTGGGGATGGACATCACTCCACTCCCAGCTGATGCAGGTACTCGTCGTAATTGCCCTTGAAGTTGTTGAAGCCGTCCGCGCTCAATTCAAGGATGCGGGTGGCCAGCGAGGAGACGAATTCCCTGTCATGGCTGACGAAGATCAGCGTGCCAGGATAATTTTCCAGCGCCAGG
>CAYWMC010000094.1:0-7983 GCA_964459345.1 uncultured Klebsiella sp.
GCGCACCCCGAAGGACGTCACTTCAAACACGTTGCCCCTGCGCTGCACCACGACCCGTCCAGGCTGGCCGGGCGCCGTCAGGGCGTCAATTCGCAGCCAGTGGTTGCGGTTGTAGCGGTCCGTCCGATCCGTGGCCCACTGGACGCGATCGGGCAGCGGGTCGCGCACATGTTCCGCCTTGAAGCGTTCGATGGCCGGGCGTTCCTCTGGCAGCCAGCGGGTATTGTGTCCACCACCGGGGATGATCCTGAAGATGTGGTCCACATTGGCCCGGGCCATCAGATCAATGAATGGCTGGATGCGCGCAGCGGGATAGAGAGGGTCATTCTCGCCATTGACGATGTAGAGAGGCTTGCCGGCCAGATTGTCGAATGACAGCGGGTAGCTGACGCGCCCCGCCGGGTTGCGCAGCACAGCCAGGTTGCCGATGTAGGGCAGGAATGCGGCCCATTCGGTGGGCTGCAGAAACGCAAAGAAATAGGAGCCGGTGCCGCCGTCCGAAACGCCGGACATCGTCACGCGATTGTCGTCCACGTGATAAGTCTGCTTGAGCAGGTGGAGGATGGCGGGGATGTTGTCGGCCTGATTGTCGAACCACCAGAACGCTTCGTCCCAGGAGGCAGGGACCACGACGATGCGGCCGGGTTCCCGCAACTGCTCGTAGCCGTTGCGCCAGAATGTCTCGCCAGCCTCGGGCTTCGGCCGGCTGATCCCGCCGTGCAGATTGAATTCGACCGGATAGGCGTTGCGCGGGTCATAGTCGTCCGGCACCAGCACGACATAAGGAAACTGCGTTCCCTCGGCATCCACGCGACTCAGTTGCAGCTCGCCGGTGGGCACATCCCGCGACCACTGCGGACCTGCACGCAGCCATTCGTGCAGCGTGGCAGCATCCGGGGCGGCTTCCTGCAGACTCTGTGCAGCGGCTGCGGCGTCTTCGGGTGCGGCGCTCCAGAAGCGGGTGACAAGTGCCTGGGCGGCATCGTCTATGGCCACGGCGGACTGGCATTGGGTGAGCAACACAGCGGCGCTCAGGGCAAAGGCGAGTTTTATTGTTGTCATGGCGGCATCATAAACCAGCGTCCTGCGGCGGCCAAACTTTCCTTTTTGGAGCATAGAGACTAGGATTCAGCCCCAACGCAGCGCGATCGCAAGACACGCTCGCCGCAGGTCAAAACAACAAGCAAAGGCTGCCATCTGCAGCCACGATCAAGGGAAGAGCCATCATGTCTTTGAAACGAATCCACGGAGTGTTTCTGGCCCTGTGCATGCTTTGCAGCAGCACCTTCGCCCAGAACTTCGGCGTCGACGAATTGCTCAAGCGCGCCGAATCCGGCGACGCCGAAGCCCAGAACAATCTGGCCGTGATGTACCACACAGGCCAGGGCGTGCCCGCCGACATCAACGAAGCCATTCGCTGGTACAACGCCGCTGCCGAGCAGGGCCGCGCCAACGCGCAGCTCAATCTCGGGGTGCTGTACAACTTCGGCATGGGCGTGCCCCAGGACCACGGCGAGGCCGCGCGCTGGTTCCGCCTTGCTGCTGACCAGGGCGAGCTGATGGCGCAGATCAGCCTGGCCGCCTTGTTCATCACCGGGCAGGGCGTGCCAATCGACTATATCGAAGCCGCGAAGTACTACACCATGGCTGCCGAGCAGGGCGACCCCGGTGCGCAGATGACCATGGCGGAGATGTACCTGAGTGGTCAGGGCGTGGCCCAGGACTATGCAGAGTCAGCGCGTTTCTACCGCATGGCCGCCGAGCGTGGCGAAGTGGCGGCGCAGTTCAGTCTGGCCATCATGTACCGCGATGGCATGGGCGTGACCAAGAGTTCCGAAGAAGCAGCCAACTGGTATCGCATGGCCGCAGAGCAGGGCCATATCGCTGCGATGTTCAGCATGGCTGCCCTGCACGAGACAGGCGATGGCGTGGCGCAGGACTATTCCGAAGCCTACCGCTGGTACAAGGCTGCTGCCAGCCAGGGACACCCCGGCTCGCAGAACAATCTGGCGCTGATGTACGAATCCGGCCAGGGCGTTGCGCAAAGCCTGACGCACGCGTTCATGTGGATGGATCTGGCGTCCAAGCTGGCAGATGGTCCCGAGCAGGAGCGTTACGAGCTCAACCGCGATCAGCTGGAAGTGCGTCTGAGTGCCGAGGACCTGGTGAAGGCGAAGGGAATGTCGGATCGTTGCCTCGAAACCCGTTATTCCGAATGTGAATGATTGAAAGTGGACGCTGCGCCGGCGCGCTCAGTCGCAGTCGGCGTAGCGCGTCTCCAGGCAGCGGTCAGCCCGCGCCTTCGCCAGATCGATCTGCTCTTTGCTCAGTCTTTCGCCAATCGCATCGCGATTGCGTTCCGAGCGTCCCTGCCGCGTGACCGGTGACAGCCGGGTCGACAGCTCCGACCACATGTAAGCCTTGATGTCGTTCTGCTCCACGCCATAACCCGCCGCGTACATTTCGCCGATGTTGTACTGCGCCTCCGCGTGCCCTTGCCTGGCGGCAGCCAGATAGAGACGGCCCGCCGTCGCGTAATCCCGCTCTACGCCACTGCCAGCGATATACATGTCACCCAGTGCAAACTGCGCCGACACGTTGCCACGTTCGGCTGCACGCTGATACCACTTGGCGGCTTCCTCGAAGTTCTGCTCCACCCCGGTGGCGTTGGTATACATCGCCCCCAGATTGAATTGCCCGGTCGGATAATCCTGTTCCGCTGACAGTTGCAGCCACTTCAGGGATTCCGCGTAGTCCTGCTCCACGCCATAACCATACTTGTACATCACGCCGAGATTGTTCTGGGCGGCAGCGTGTCCGAGTTCAGCGGCTGCGCGATACCAGCGGGCGGCCTCGGTGTAGTCCTGGGGAACCCCCTGGCCATTGTCATACATGAAGCCCAGGTTGTATTGCGCACGCATGTGGTTCTGCGAAGCGGCCAGACGAAACCAGTTCAGTGCCTCGGCAAAATCCTGCTCCACCCCGAAGCCATTGGCGAACATGTTGCCGTAGTTGTATTGGGCGTCGGCATAGCCCTGTCGCGTTCCCGCCAGAAACCAGCGCAGGGCTTCGGCGAAGTTCTGCTCCACGCCTTCCCCGACTGCGTAGATGTAGCCGAGTTCTGTCTGCGCCTCGGCCTCACCGGACTGGGCGCGCGCGACCAGTGCCGGGTCCTGTGCCATCGCGATATGCCATGGCAGCAGTGTGGCAAAAAGAGGGAGGAGAATTCGACGGGTCGTACGTTTCACGATTGAAAATGGCCTTGGCTGTGGAAATCTTGAGAGCAAAGACTGCTCAACGGATGTTCAGATGCTTTTATAACACGAAGAAATTGCACAACAAACCAGTGGAATCAGCACTCGCTGCGAACCAGAAGGAAACACAATTGCGACGAATTGAACAGAATCTGAGCTATCATTCGTTGCCTGAAAAAAACAATGAGGATGCGGGCTGTGAAATCAGACGGGGATCGCGAACTGTCAGAAGAGGAACTGCTGGCGCTCGAGGCGTTGTTTGATGACGACGCCGACAATTCCGATCGCTGGTATCTGCTGAAATTTCAGATCACGTTGCTTGTAGCGGTCTGCTACGCCTTCGCTCTGCTGGTTTTTCCCCAGGTCATCGTCGAGTGGCTGGCGCTGGAGCCCGGTGCCCGTGCCACGGAATGGGAATTCATCTTCCGGCTGCGCGGCAGTTTCATCAGTCTTGCCGTGCTGATCGCAGTCTTCTCTTTCCTGCAGAATCTGCAGATGCGCCTGATCTTCGGCAGCGCAGCAATGATCTCCTTCATCAATTTCGCGATGGACCTGCCAGTGTTCTACTGGGACAAGTTCTCCTCGCCCAGCCCGCTGTTCGTGGCAATCATGTTTGTGCGCCTGCTGGTGGTGACGCTGCTGTTTCTGCTTTACGCCAATATCGACCGCATACCTGAAGGCAGAAGGAGATTGTTCGCCAATCCGTTTGCAGTGAGGAGGGACGTGTGATGAATGTGATGCTTGCGCGGTTCTTCAGAGGCTTGCGCGGCAGGTCTTGTTGAAGCGCCTGCCCCGCTTGTGGAGCTCAGTTGCCCAGAAATATCGTCTGCACTATGCGGGAAGATTCCAGCGTTTCGCCAAATGCAGGGCCGGGAGAATGCAGCAGCCAGGGCCTGAACAACACCAGTCTGTTGTACTTGTAGGGGATGGTGAACGTTTTCTCCCACAGTGATTCGTCGAGCCCCTCGGTCTCCAGGAAGGCCTTCAGGTCCTGAAAGGATTTCCATCCGTATTTGGCAAACCCTTCCGGCGTATTGGGCGCCACTTCCAGGCCAGTGCGCAGATGTCGCCAGAAATTGGTGCCATCCGTCTTGGGATGTTCCTTGGAAAGATACACGACCCCCGCCCACTTCGTGGCAACATCCACATCGTAGTGAATGTGGAATTTGAATGAGTCGTTCGCTCTGGTGAAGCGCAGTCTGCCGTTGGCGTTTGTTGAAGAGTCTATCGACGGCTCGAGCGTCAGCTTCTTGAAAATTTCTCTGTGCTGCGCGCCAAGAAACGCCTCGGTGGTCATCACACCCGCATAGTTGCCAGTAGGCGAGTCTTCCACTCGCAGCGAGTTGAGGGCCACTTTCACCAGGGTATCCGGATCGTTGTAAAAATCGTCTACTACTATGTACCTGTTGATCATTCTAGTACCGCTCGTCACAGATTGATTCACCGCAGGGCATTGCGGAGTGCGGGCTTGATCCAGATGTTGCGGGAAGTGCCTCGACCGCGGGTATCTTAAGCCATGCAATTTGTAGTTGTATACACGCCGGCTGGGTGGCAGCAGGCCTTGTCACAATTGTGGTGATGGAAACAAAAAAGCCCCGCAGATGCGAGGCTTTGAAATAGTGGTGCCCAGAGGCGGAATCGAACCACCGACACGAGGATTTTCAATCCTCTGCTCTACCGACTGAGCTATCTGGGCATGAGGGATGTTGCAGGTCTTGCGAGGGTTACACTTGCTGCCAATTTGGCAAGGCGCGTATTAAACCCGCAGACGATGGGCCGAGTCAAGCCCGGGCTGCTAGTGCTCTGGAGGCACATAGCCCGTCGCAGTGTCGTGTTCTTCGTTGCTCAGAAACTTGTCCATTTCTTCCTGCAGATAGCGACGATGATCAGCGTTCATCATGCTCAGCTGCTTCTCATTGATGAGCATCGTCTGCTGTTTCTGCCACTCCTGCCAGGCTTGTCGTGACACCTGTTCAAAGATCTCCTGACCCTTGCTGCCGGGATAGGGCGGGGTGTCGAGTCCGGGCAGGTCTTTCTGATATTTGCGGCAGAACACGGTGCGGGGCATGGCGATTTCCTTCGTTGTCAGAGCGCCGGGTTGCCGGGGCCAGGCAGGGTGATAAGGCCTGCTGAATCGAGACTGCGCGCCAGACGCTGCAGCAAGTCCTTGACGGGCGCTGCAAGTCCGACAGCAGTGGTCTGCGTGGCGCTCATTGGTCCGAGAGGGTACCAGAGCCAGCGCCCGGCCTCCATGACTGTGTCTGGCATCGCAGCGGCATCGGCCAGCAAGGGGGTGATCTCCAGGTGGAAGTGGCTGAAGGTATGCTGCACGACGGGCCAGGCGTCCAGCGTGGCATCACTGCCCAGGCCTTGTGTGTGGCAGAACTGCTGCGCGGCCGCCACATCCATGAATTCCGGAAAGCTCCACAGGCCGCCCCAGATGCCAGTCGCGGGCCGCTTCTCCAGCAGCACGTGTCCCGAGGGGGTGCGGCACATCAGCATGCAGACAGAACGTCGGGGCAGCGCCTTCCTGGGTTTGCGATGGGGGAGTTCGCTGACACGTCCTGCGGCGTATGCCTGGCAGCCGCTCTGCAAGGGGCACAACAGGCAGGCCGGTTTGCTGCGGGTACACACCGTGGCGCCCAGGTCCATCATGGCCTGCGTATAGCGCGCGAAGTCAGTGGCGGGAGTGGCATCTTCGGCGATCACCCACAAGGACTTCTGCACTGCGGGCAGATCCGGCCAGCCCTCGATGGCGTGGTAGCGGCACAGCACACGTTTGACATTGCCGTCCAGGATGGGAGCCCGCACGCCGGTGCCGAGCGCGAGAATCGCGCCTGCGGTCGAGCGCCCGATGCCGGGAAGTTCGCAGAGCCTTGCGACATCACCCGGGAAATCGCCCTGCAATTGAGTGCTGACAATGACGGCGCTGCGATGCAGATTGCGGGCCCGCGCGTAATAGCCAAGCCCCGTCCAGTGGTGCAATACCTCATCCAGAGGCGCGGCGGCCAGCGCGTGCACGTCCGGGAAACGCGCCATGAAGCGCTGAAAATAGGAGATGACAGTGCTGACCTGAGTCTGCTGCAGCATGATTTCCGAGACCCAGACGCGATAGGGCGTCGGGTTATCCTGCCAGGGCAGATGATGACGTCCGCTGTGGGCGAACCAGTGCAGAACGTTCTCGGCGAAGGAGCGGACTGGCATCGTCGCGTCCGCCCTGCTCAGCGCAGCACGCGGTCAAGCAGGCCGCGTGCTGCATCCTGCAGGTTGGCGGGCACCTGGTCGCTCACGGCATCCTGCACGCGCCTTTGCACCTGGTTGCGGGAAATCTCTACGAACAAGTCCCTTACTCTGCCGAAGTCCGGGCCACAGTACTGGCTGTATTGCGCATCGAAACGGGCGCTGCACTGCACAGGCCAGCCGACTCCCTGGTAGAGCGGCGCCACCGCTATCGTCTGCGGGGCGGGTTCGCCGTAAACCGTCAGCAGCGCGGCATAGTCGAAACGCTCCTGCGCGAGGTCGATGCCGCCGGTGGCGTCTATCTCGAAATTGTCCAGCTGCAATGTGAATTGCTGACCCTCTGCAATGCCCCGGGTGAAGCTCAGGCTGCCTTCCGCGCTGGCGAAGCGCACCACGTCGGGCCAGCGCTGCGCCAGGTCGCCCGAGCCCGCCGGGCTGAGCACGGAAATGGACGAAAACAGCTGCTTGACGATGCCGATGTCGATGGCATTGTCCGTGACGCTGAAGCTGGTGGATCCGTTGATGCTTGCCAGCAATTCGCCGGTGGTCCGGCCCTGCAAGGTATGGAAAGACTCCAGATTCAGCTTGCCCTGCGCGAACGCCGCTGCAGGCACCGACCGGGCGAGTTGCGCGATGTCCAGGTTCTGCACCGAGACGATACTGGTGAGGCTTGGGGGCGTCTGTCGGGTGTCGAAGTTCATGGCTGCCGTGAGTTGTCCCGCGTAAAAACCGGCGGGGCGCAGATTCAGGCTCAGCCGGCCGTTGCGCACGGACAATTGCGCATTGATATTGCTCAGCTGCAGGCCGCCGATGGCCAGGGATTCGAGGCTGTGGCTGCCCTCGATGTCCATGGCCTGCAGCACGTCTATCGGCAGCTCCGTGTCTGTGGCGGGGGTTGAGGTGGCGACGGCGTCTGCGGCCGGCTCATCAGCCGGCGTGGCCTCCTCGAGTGCGCCCGGGGTCGTGCTGGCCTGGGCGCCCTGCGTGTAGCGAGTGATATCCAGTGCATTGCCGTTGAGGCTGTAGCGCAAGGCAGCGGGAACGCCGGGCTGCGCGGCACTCCAGGTGGCGGTGGCATCGACGCGCATCTGATCCAGCGACAGGCGCAGTGCAGTAATGTCCATCTGCTGTGCATTGCCTGCAAAGTCCACACTCATGCTGAACTGATCCGTGTCGGTGCTGAACTCCTCGGGCAACGCGTTGCCGGGTGCTGCCCCGGCAGTGCTGTGCACATACAGATCAAGGAAGTCCGAGAGCGGGAACGTATTGCTCTGCAGCGAGCCGCGCAGGGACAGTGCGTCGCGGAAATTCTCCACACTGATGGCGCCACTGAGTTGCAGGGGATTGAGCTTGACGACCAGGTCGTCGAGCGTGGCCTTGCCTGCCGCAAGGTCCACGCGGGCAAGCGTCGAGAGGCTGACGACAGCCTGATCAGCGCCGTCTTCCTGCGACATGGCAAAGGCCAGCTCGAGGGGAAACGGGCGGTCGC
>CAYWMC010000095.1:0-7946 GCA_964459345.1 uncultured Klebsiella sp.
CGAGCAGCACGAGCGCGAAGCGATGCAGTTTGGCGCCAGCCAGGAAGATCATGCTGAAGCAGGTGCCGATCATGATCACCATGGCACCGTGGTCCGGCTCGAAATGCAGAAGCACGATGGCAACAACCAGCAACAGCATGGGCTTCAGGAAGCCCACCCATGAACCAATCACTTCTTCACGGCGTCGCTCGAGATAGGCCGCGAGATAGAACACCATGAACAGCTTGGCCATCTCCGAGGGCTGCAGATTGTAAAAGCCCAGATTGATCCATCGCGAACTGCCGTTGACTTCGTGCCCGATGCCGGGAACCAGCACGAGCCCCAGCAGGATGTAGGATGCCACCATCAGCAACCCGCTGACGCTGTACCAGAAGCGCATCGGAACCAGCAAGGTGCCCAGGGCGATGACCAGCGCCACGACGGTGAAGAACACCTGGCGCTTCAGAAAGAAGAACGGATCCCCGTACTGGCTGTTGGCGATCTCCACGGACGCAGACGTCATCATCAGCAGCCCGATGGTCATCAGCAACAACATCACCACGACCAGAACATTGAGCTGGCCGCGGGCTGTCACGGGTCGGAAAATTGCGGGTGTCGCTGCGTGCACGCTCATGACAGGGCCTCCACTGTCTGGGTGAAGACGCGACCGCGGTGACCAAAGTCCGTGAACATGTCGAGACTGGCACATGCCGGGGACAACAGGACGACATCCCCTGGCTGCGCGGCTTCAGCGGCCAGTTGCACAGCCGACTCCATACTGACGGCCAGTACTACCTGCACACTGTGTTTGAATACTGCAGCAATCCTGCCCGCGTCCCGGCCGATCAGAATGGCGAGGCGCACAAAGCGCGACACAGCCGGCAGCAGTGGCGAAAAATCCGCGTCCTTGCCGATGCCACCCGCAATCAACACCAGTTTGCCTGTGGCCAACTCGCCAAGACTTTCTATCGCCACGATGGATGCGCCCACGTTGGTGCCTTTGGAATCGTTGTAAAAATTCACGCCCGCGCGCTCACGCACCCACTGGCAGCGGTGCGGCAAACCCGGGAAATGGCGCAGTGCGTCGAGCATGGCCGCAATGGGCAGACCAGCGGCTTCGCCCAGAGCCAGTGCCGCAAGTGCATTGGCGACATTGTGTTTCCCGGCAATCTTCATTTCGTCTGCCGCGAGCAAGGCAGTTGTGCCACGGGCAAGGAATTGACGCCCTTGCTGCCTCAGGACACCCCAGGCATCAGCACCCGGCGCATCAAGCCCGAAACTGCTCACGGCAATGGATGTTGCGGCGGTCGGTGCCACTTGTGCTTCATCTCTGTTCAGCACGGCATGCTGGCAACCCAGGAAGATTCTCTGCTTGGCTGCGGCATAGTCCTGCAGACTTGCGTAGCGATCCATGTGATCGTCACTGATATTGAGAATCGTCGCGGCCCTGGCTCCCAGAAGACTGGTAGTCTCCAGCTGAAAGCTCGACAGTTCCAGAACATACAGATCCCTGGGCTCGCCGCGCAGAAGATCCAGCGCTGGCGCCGCCTCCGCGCCGTCGAGATTGCCGCCGACAGCAACATTGACACCCGCCGCCCGCGCCATCGCCCCCAGCAGAGACACCACGGTGCTTTTGCCATTGGAACCGGTGACCGCCAGAATCGGTGCACGGACAGCCTTGCTGAACATGTCGATGTCACCCGTGATGGCGACGCCGGCCTCGATTGCCGCACGGATGGCCGGAGTTTCCAGACTGACCCCCGGGCTCACGATCAACTCGTCCGCGGCACTCAGCAGCGCCACCGGAAACTCGCCGAGGGTGAGTGACACATCCGGAAATTCGCGGCCGAACTCGGCAAGACCTGGCGGATTCGTGCGACTGTCCACCACTGCAAACTCAGCGCCCACAGAATGCAGATAGCGGGCTACAGACAAACCTGTCTTGCCCAGTCCCACGATGATTCTGCTGTTGTGTGCCACGTTCACGATTGTCTCTTTGCCTCTGCCGGTTTCAACGCAATTTCAGGGTTGCAAGTCCGAACAGGACCAGCATCACTGTGATGATCCAGAAACGAACGATCACACGGGGTTCGGGCCAGCCCTTCAGTTCGAAATGGTGATGCAGAGGCGCCATGCGGAAGATGCGTTTGCCGGTGAGCTTGAACGAGCCCACTTGCAGGATGACGGAAACAGTCTCCATCACGAACACACCGCCCATGATGAACAGCACGATCTCGTGACGCGCAATGACGGCCACGACGCCGAGAGCCGCACCCAGTGCCAGTGCGCCCACATCGCCCATGAACACCTGCGCTGGGTGGGTGTTGAACCACAGAAAGCCGAGGCCGGCGCCCACCAGCGTGCCGCAGAAGATCACCAGTTCGCCCGCACCGGCCACATAGGGAATACGCAGATACTCAGAGAATTCCACGTGGCCGGACAGATAGGCGATCATGCCCAGTGCCCCACCTACCATGACCGTTGGCAGAATGGCGAGTCCGTCCAGACCATCCGTCAGATTGACTGCGTTGCTGCTGCCCACGATGACAAAATAGGTCACCAGTACGAAGAAGATGCCTGCGTTGATCGACACATCCTTGAAGAAAGGCACGATGTAGTGGGTTTCGGCGGGGCCGAGTGCCGAGTAGTACAGGAACAGCGCAGCGCCGAAGCCGACGACGGACTGCCAGAAATACTTCCAGCGTGCCGGCAGGCCCTTGGGGTTCTTCTCGAACACCTTGCGATAGTCGTCAACCCAGCCAATGGCGCCGAACAGGAGCGTGACGGCCAGCGTCGTCCAGACATAATGATTGCTCAGGTCAGACCACAGCAGAGTGCTCACCAGCATGCTGACCAGAATCAAGGCCCCACCCATGGTGGGAGTACCTGCCTTGCTGAAGTGAGAGGACGGTCCGTCGTTGCGAACCACTTGCCCGATCTGCAGGTAATTGAGGCGACGAATCATCCAGGGACCAATGATCAGTGAAATCATCAATGCTGTGAGAATGCTGAAGATTCCCCGTACCGTGATGTACTGGATGACAGCAAAACCGCTGTCGATCTGTGTCAGATAATTGGCAAGCC
Organism: uncultured Klebsiella sp.; assembly: GCA_964459345.1. Lineage (GTDB taxonomy): Bacteria > Pseudomonadota > Gammaproteobacteria > Pseudomonadales > Pseudohongiellaceae > UBA5078. Next base: position 3,064 of record CAYWMC010000095.1, read on the forward strand.
AGACGAGCATTATGGGGTTTCTCCCGAGATGAGTTTTTCGACTACACGTTCCATCGCCGCACTGCGGGAACCCTTTACAAGTACACTTGCGTCTTTGTCGATATTGGCGAGCGCATGGACCGTCAGCTGGGCGGGCTTTTCGAAATGAGCAGCCCCGTCACCGAACCCAATTGCCGCATGAGCGCTGAGCGGACCAGTGGCCCAGAGCGCTTCGATGCCTTTGCTGCGCGCGTAAGCGCCGACGTCGCGATGCGCAGCCGCGCTCTCCGGCCCCAGTTCGCCCATGTCGCCGACAATCACGATGCGTTTGCCCGGAAATCCGGCCAGCACGTCGATGGCCGCACGAAATGACGAAGGACTGGCGTTGTATGTGTCATCCACCAGCGTGGCGCCATTGCACGCGCTGAACAGGCAAAGTCTTCCCGCAACAGGTTTTACCTGCGCAAGTCCGTTCTGAATGTCAGTCAGGGAAGCGCCCGCAGCCAGACTCGCCGCGCTGGCAGCCAGCGCATTCACGACGTTGTGAGCACCAAGAAGCCCGAGTGTGATGGCGCAATTGCCCGCCGGCGTGTGCAATGTGAAACGGGTGCCTTTGAGAGGATCTGTCACTACATTACTGGCATGGCAGTCCACGGCAGCAGCTTGCATTCCGAAGCGCAACACCGCACGCCCGCCGGCCCGTGCAAGCCACTCGGGGAAGTGCGGATCGTCGGCGTTGAGCACTGCCGTTCCATCAGCAGGCAGCCCGTCGATGATCTCGCCCTTGGTGCGCACGACGCCTTCAAGACTGCCAAAGCCCTCCAGGTGCGTGGCAGCCGCATTGGTCAGCACGGCAACATGAGGTCTGGCCAGGCGAACGGTGTACGCAATCTCGCCCAGACCACTGGCGCCAAGTTCCACGACGGCGCATTCATGAGAGGCATCCAGTGCCAGCAGCGTCAGGGGCACACCGATGTGATTGTTGAGATTGCCGCGCGTCACCAGCACCTTGTGCGATACCCCCAGAATCTGACCGATCATTTCCTTTACGGTCGTTTTGCCCTGGCTTCCGGTGATCGCCACCACCCGCGCCTGAGAACGCTGCCGGTTCAACAGCGCGAGTTCGCCCAGGGCGACAGTGGTATCCGCCACCAGCAGACCTGGCGCCTGCAGCGCGTCGGGCTCACTCACTACTGCGGCACAGGCACCCTTCTCGAATGCCTGCAGCACAAATTCATTGCCATCGAAATTCTCCCCTGCCAGTGCCACATAGAGATCGCCAGGCAGCAAGGTCCGAGTATCAATGCTCACTCTGGAAAACTCTGTGTCGGCGCCGACCAGGGTTCCCGGCACAATGGCCCGCAGGGCGCTCAGCGACTGGGTGCCAATCATCGCGACGCTCCTTTGTCGTTTTTCATTCGCGCCTGCAATGCCACGCGCGCCTGAGCGACGTCACTGAACGCCAGCTTGCGACCATTGATGTCCTGATAATTTTCATGACCTTTGCCGGCAATCAGCACGACGTCTCCGGCGGCAGCCAGAGAGATCGCCAGGGAGATCGCCGTGGCGCGGTCTCGCTCCACCGTCAACTTGCGCGTGTCCGCCACACCCAGCACGATCTGGCGGATGATGGCGTCCGCATTCTCGGTTCGCGGATTGTCATCGGTGACAATCAGGGTGTCCGCATATTGCTCGGCCACTTCCGCCATCAGCGGGCGCTTGCCCTGATCGCGGTTGCCACCACAGCCAAAGACGCACCACACATTGCCGTGAAAGTGCTCGCGCAGCGCCTGCAAAGCCACCTTCAGTGCATCGGGCGTATGCGCGTAATCCACGACGGCAGTGATGTCGCTGTGTTCGCCGACGATCTGCATGCGCCCCGACACCGGATGCAACTCGCAGATTTTTTCCAGAAGCGTGGCAAGTGAGAAGTCCGGGCGTACCGACTCCGTTGCAACCAGGGTTGCCAGCACAGCCAGAACATTGCTGAAATTGAAACGCCCGAGCAGAGCCCCGGAGATGTCCCCCTCGCCAAACGGCGTATGGACGCGCGCCTTGTAGCCGCGGGAAGTCAGCTGGAGGCTCACTGCGTGCACATCGGCATTGCGATTGCTGACACTGAACGTGAAACTTCTGACAGAAGGCGCAAGAGTGTTGAGGATTCTGCAGGCGAAGGGATCGTCCATGTTCACGACCGCACTGCTCAGCCCCTCCATCATGAACAGCCGGCGCTTGGTCTCCGCGTAGTCTTCCATGCTGCCGTGATAGTCCAGATGATCGCGGGTCAGATTGGTGAACACGGCCACGTCGAAGCGCACGCCACTGACCCGGTGCTGGTGCAGGCCCTGTGAAGACACTTCCATCGCCACGGTGTCGGCGCCGCGGGCGCGCATGCTGGCGAGGCCGGACTGAATGAACACCGGGTCCGGAGTGGTGTGAACGGACTCTTCGAGTTCCGGAGGAAAGCCGTAACCCAGTGTGCCCATCACGCCACAGGAGCGCCCCATGGCACTCATCACCTGGGCGATGAACTGCGTGCAGCTGGTCTTGCCGTTGGTACCGGTCACTCCAATCATCGTCATTGCGGCACTGGGCTCGTCGAAGAAGCGTCCTGCAATAATGCCGACGCGCGCGGCGAGGTCATCCACGCAGATCACGGGAACGCCACGTCGCAGACTGAAGCCCTGCCATCGCGAATCGGCGTGCGCGAGCACAACCGCCGCGCCACTGTCGATGGCCGAATCAATGAAGTCGCGGCCGTCATGATTGTTGCCGAAGCACGCGAAGAAGAGATCGCCGGACTCAACCTTGCGACTATCCAGCCTCACGCCACTGACACGTACATTGAACTCTGCCGGAAGTCCCTCAGGCATGGTCACGATGCCACTCAGCAATTGTTCAAGGCTTGTCGTGTACACAATCTTCTGCGCTGTGTTCATTGCTTGGCATCCATCAAAGGGCGCTCAGTGTCATTATTTCTGCGTTTTCCATGTCATCCGGCGGAACGTTCAGAATACGCATGGCTCCGGTGACAATGCGGGAGAACAAGGGAGCGGCAACCTGACTGCCGTAGTGCTCGTTGCCGCCGGGCTCATTCATGATGATCACGACGACAATGCGCGGATCACTCGCGGGGGCGTAACCCGCGAAGAGGGAGTTGTAAGCGTTCTTCTCGTAGCCGGAAGCACCCACGATGTGTGCAGTGCCTGTCTTTCCAGCCACGGTGTAGAGAGGGACATTGGCAGCAGTGGCACCGCCACCGCGCTCCTTGTCTACTACTGTTTCAAGAGCGGTCATGACACTGCGCGCCACTGCCTCGCTGATGACCTGCTCGCGTGGCAGCGCGTCCAGTGTCGCAGGGTCAAGCTTCAACAGCGACACAGGCTTGCGCAGACCACCGTCAGCCAGAGTCGAGTAGGCGCTGGCCAGCTGCAACGCTGAAGCAGAGAGGCCATAACCATAGGACAAGGTTGCGGTTTCGATGTCCGACCAGCGGCGATGAGCAGGCAGAACGCCACTGCGCTCACCAGGGAATCCAGAGCCTGTTTCCTCGCCAAAGCCGACCTTTGCAAGCACATTGCGCAGGGCATCAGGGCCGATGGAGAGAGCCAGCAGACTTGCCCCGACGTTGCTGGACTTGGTGATGATGCCTTCCACTGTCAGCACGCCGTGATTGATATCCCGCGTGGTGGCATCTGTCACCCAGTCACGACCGACACGTATTCTGCCCGGGCTGGTATCCACCAGTGTCTCCGGGGTATACAGGCCGGATTCCAATGCGGCTGCGACTGTGAATGCCTTGATCGTGGATCCCGGCTCTACCAGGTCTGTGACCGCGCGATTGCGCAGAGCACTGAAGTCGGCAATGTTGCCGCGATTGTTCGGGTTGTAGGACGGCTGGTTCACCATCGCCAGCACTTCACCAGTCTTGATGTCCATCACGACGACCGACGCCGACCTGGCGCCTCGCAGCAGATACTCGGACTTGAGCTCCTTGTAGGCGTGATTCTGAATGCGGAAATCGATGCTCAGCGACATGTCCTGACCTGCCTGCGCTGGCTGCAGCGTGTCCAGTTCGCGGATGATGCGGCCGCGACGATCCTTCATCACCTGCTGTCGCCCTGGCACGCCCTGGAGCCAGTTGTCGAAGGCTAGCTCCATGCCTTCCTGACCGGCATCGTCCACATTGGTGAAGCCGATCAGGTGGGCTGCAATCTCCCCTTGCGGGTAGTAGCGCTGGTACTCGGTGCGGGCATAAACGCCGGCGATCTTCATGTCGAGAATGCGATCAGCCTCTGCCGGCGGCATGCGTCGCTTGACGTAGAAGAACTCCTTGTCGGCGTTGGCGGCAAGACTGGCAGCGAGCTGCTGTGCATCCAGTTCAAGAGCGAACGCCAGCACTTCGATGTCGCGCAACTCCTGTGACAATTCCTTGGGATTCACCCAGATGGACCTGACAGGCGTGCTCACCGCCAGTGGCTCGCCGTTGCGGTCCATGATGATGCCGCGATTGGCCGACAGTGGCTCAACGCGGATCGTGCGCGCATCGCCCTGGCCCTGCAGAAAGTCCTTCTGGAGCACATGCAGGGAAGTGAGCTTCCAGATCACTGCGAAGACGCAGATCACCATGACTCCGAGGATCAGATACAGACGCCAGGTCAGCGGCTTGTGTTGTGGCTCATCTCTAGTCATAGCGCACCATTACGACATCGGAAAATTCGGGAACTATCATCTGCAACTCTTCAATGGCCTTGCGCTCGATGCGGCTGTCCAGACTGAACGTGCTCTGTTCGATCAGCAGCTGGCCCCACTGCACCTGCAGCTCGTTGCGCTGGTTGCGCAACTGCTGCAGCTCATTGAGCATGGAACGGTTCTTGAACGTGGTGTAGACAACCGAGACTCCG
>CAYWMC010000096.1:0-7885 GCA_964459345.1 uncultured Klebsiella sp.
AGCGGTGGAATGACCAGGGTCATGACATTGATGCGGTAATACAGGTCTTCGCGGAAGTCGCCATCAATTACCAGTTGCTTGAGATCCCGATGCGTTGCCACGACGAGGCGGACATCCACCTTCTTGGACTGGACGGAGCCGACTTTGCGAATCTCGTTTTCCTGAAGAACCCGCAGAAGTCGAGCCTGCGCTTCAAGAGGAAGCTCGCCGATTTCGTCAAGAAACAGTGTGCTGCCATTGGCCGCTTCCACCAGACCTGTGCGATTGGCAGTAGCGCCGGTGAATGCCCCTTTTTCATGACCGAACAGTTCGGATTCGATTAGATTCTCAGGAATTGCTGCACAATTTACCGAGATCATTTCGGCATCCTTGCGGTCACTGAGTTTGTGTATGGCGCGCGCTACCAGCTCCTTGCCCGTGCCGGATTCTCCGTTGATCAGGACTGTGGAATTGGTCTGGGCAACTTTGCGGATACGGCGGAACAGTTCCATCATCTGCGGACAACTGCCGATCATGCCATAGACTGGCGGTTCGGGCGGAGGCAGTGGTTTCTCGACAGTGGCTTTGCGGCTGGCGCTTTCCTTGACGATGCGGGCGACGGTCTCCAGCATCTCCTCGTGTTCGAATGGCTTGGAAATGTAATCGACGGCGCCCATTTTCATGGAGTCGATGGCGGAGCGCAGACTGGAGTAGCTGGTCATGATCAGGACGGGCGTCTTGGTCGAAGAGATCAGGTCTGTGCCTGGGGCTCCTGGCAGTCGCAGGTCGCTGATGACGATATCGAAGTCATCGGGATTGAAATTCTCCAACGCGTCGCGGACGCTGCCGGCTTCTTCCACCAGATATTCATGACGCTCAAGCAGTCTTCGCAATGCTGTGCGAATGACCTGCTCGTCTTCAACAACCAATACTCTGTTCTGCGCTGTCATCGTGGTACTCAAACAGTTTGATAACTATTTCAAAAGGTTGCCATCAAGATCAGAGTGCCTTGGAGAACTCTCCGGCCGGCAGACTGGCGCCATCATAGCAGGGAAAGGTCAGAATTACCCGTGTCCCGGGATTCTCCCTGCGGCTCGAGGCGCTGATTATATCAATATGGCCATTGAGGTTTTCAACTATGCTGTAAACGAGCGACAAGCCCAGTCCGGTGCCTTCTCCCGGCTCCTTCGTGGTAAAGAACGGGTCAAAAATTCTGTCCCTTATCGCTTCCGGTATTCCTGATCCTTCATCTGTCACCGACAATTGCACCGAGCTGGAGACCAGCTTGGAGCTGATGGTGATGCTGCTTCCGGACGGACTGGCATCGTGGGCATTGTTGATCAGATTGACCAGCACCTGCAGCAGGCGCTGGGAATCCCCCAGTATCTGCAAGCCTGCCTTGCAATGTACTTTGTAATTGATTTCCTTGCGTTTTTTATCCAGGGAAACCAAGGCAATCGCTTCGTTGACGCACTCTTCAATGCTCACAATTTCGCTGTTGTGATCTGCCTTGTTGCTGCCACTATGGGCAAAGTTCACCAGTGACTGCACGATGCGCGAGGTTCTGTCGGTTTGTTCGATGATCTGCCGAGCCATCGCCCGCAGCTCGTCATTGCTGGTTTCATCACGAATGTTCTGTGCCAGGCAGGCGATCCCTGTGATTGGATTGCCAATTTCATGTGCCACGCCGGCGGCCAGTCTGCCGATGGATGCCAGACGTTCGCTGTGGGTCAGCTCTTCCTCGAGAAGCTCGGTTTCCGTGAGGTCTTCGAGAAGTATGACCACGCCGTCCTGCTTGATCTTGTGGGTGGCCGATTTTTCGATGATGGCTTTGTGCAGGCTGATGAAGCGGCGCTTGTTCTTGACCTGCAGCACGCGCTTGTGCGCGTGGGCAGCCTCACCGTTGGTAAAGCCTTCGATCAGGGTTCCCCAGGGCTCGTCGATGTCATTCAACTGGGCGCCAAGGACTTCCTGACTGGATATTCCAGTCAGTTTTGCCATGGCATTGTTCCACATCACGATCTGGTTCTGTTCGCCCAGGGAACACACGCCAAGCGGGAGTTCCAGCAATACCTGGCGGTGATAGCGGCGCAGATTGTCCAGGTCCTCGGCCATGCCGGAGAGATTGCTGCGATACGCCTCAATGCGGCTTTCGATCACATCGACATCGGTAGTGCCTGCCTCGGACTCGATGGTATATGGCAGGAAGCGATCAATCAGGTCATGGGCGATCGAGGGTCCCAGCAAACCGGACAGGTTGGCCTCCAGTCTGCCTCGCAGCAGGCGCAGTGCGTAGGGGCGCTTTTCCTGCTTGTCGATCTTCAGGTCACGCAATGCCTGCAGTACTTCGCGGGTGGCCGTGCGCTCGCCAAGGGGCTTGGTGAGCTTCTCGATGAACTCTTCGGGAGACTTTGCGACCAGGCCCGTGCGATTGCGGCGGCGGATCGTGTCCAGCGCGCAGATGTCGGCCGAAGCCCGCTCTTCAGCCGAGGTGCGGGTCCACAAGGAAATGGCCACGAAGAGAATGACATTGGTGACGAGAGAGACGGCGATGATCTCGCGGGTATTGATGTCACTGAAGGCCAGCAGATTGGCTCCCGTGAGAACCGGCAACATCAGAAAGGCGAACCAGATCAGCACGCCTGCACACAAACCTGTCAGGAAACCCTTCTTGTTGCCGCGCGGCCAGTAGAGCAGGGCGATAATGCTGGGCAGGAACTGCAGACTGGCGATGTAGGACACATTGCCAATGGCCCGTACGCTCAGCTTGTCTTCCGGCATGTAATAAAAGAAGAAGCCAATCCAGATCAGCGCAGCGATCAGCGCGCGACGTTTCCACAACAGCCAGCGGTATATGTCATTGCGGGCAGTGGGTTGGTAGATCGGCAGGATGAGGTGGTTCAGACACATGTTGGAGAGGGCCAGAGTGATCACGATGATCAGGCCACTGGCGGCCGACAGTCCGCCCAGAAAGCCGACCAGTGTCATGATTTCCGAGCCGTAGTCCACGCCCAGGCTGACGGGATAGAACTCCAGAGGGGCAGTGGAACCCACCTTCAAGCCCGCCCACAGAATTGGCAATACCGGCGCACTCAGCAGCAGGAAATACAGCGGCAGTGCCCAGCTCGCCAGAGTCAGGGCCTTCGGGTCATTGTTCTCGTTGAAGATCATGTAGAACATGTGCGGACTGGCAACAGCTGCAGTGAAGAAGAGCAGCGCGGTCACATGGAACGAGCCGGGGGCATCGGGTTGCTTGATGCTGGCCAGCAGTTCGGGCTGCGTCTGCAGCCAGGCATCCACGCCGGCAAATCCGCCAAACCCCTGGTAGATCGCAAAAACACCCAGTGCCAGCAATGCCAGCAGTTTCACTACCGAGTCGAAGGCGATGGCCATCACCAGGCCCTCGTGTCTCTCGCGCCCTGCGCCGCGCCCTGTTCCGAAGAAGATGGCAAACAGCGTAATCAAGGAGCAGAACACGATGGCAAGGGTTGTCTGCGACGTGTCCGGCGCCAGCAGGGCCACGCTGTTGGCGACGGCCTGAATCTGCAGAGAAAGCAGTGGGATCACACCCATCAGCAGCACCAGCGTGGTGATGGTGCCGGCGGCGGGGCTGCGATACCGAAAGGCCAGCAGGTCGGCAAGCGAGCTCAGCTGGTAGCTTTTGGTGATCTCCAGAATCGGGCGCAGCATGAGGGGCGAAAACAGGAAGGCCAGCGAAATGCCAATGAAGGGCGCCAGGTACCCAAAGCCATCGCGGAACGCATTGGCTGTCGCGGCGTAATACGACCAGACGCTCGCAAAGACGCCCAGCGCCAGCACATACACCACTGGATGGCGCGTGATCCGCTGGGGAATCCAGCCGCGATCGGTCGCCAGCGCGATGACGAACAGCATCGCCATGTAACACAGGCCCAGAATGAACAGGCTGCTCAGATCAAAGGTCATCAGAGTTCTGTTCCCGGTGGCAGAAGGCGGCAAGCAGGATGACCAGAAGTCCGATGATGAAGGGACGGTACCAGGCGCCATCGGCCTGTGACACCCAGTCAACGCTGATCAGGAACAGCAGATAGCTGAACATCAGCAACAGCAGTGTGGAACGGGTGATGTACACGTGGAGTCCTGTGCAGTGGTGGGGTCAGGCAATCTGGTCGAGCCGGATATTAGCCAACTTGGGGACTGCCTGTATATCCCAGTGTTCAACGCCCCACCGCAGCACGTCGTCAACAGTGGCTGAAGCCAGCGCGGCCTCCGGGTGTTGTCCGAGAAAGTCCAGTGCCTGCACAAGTGCCGGGACAACCTGTGCCAGGTCGAGCGGGCGGGCGAAGTGCTGCTTGCTGAGTTTCTGGCCCTGCGCATTCACGGCGACCGGGATATGGGCATAGCGGGGCGTGGGCAGCTGCAGGAGAGTCTGCAGGAATATCTGTCGCGCAGTGGAGCCCAGCAAGTCAGAGCCGCGCACAATGTCGGTAATTCCTTGCTCAGCATCGTCCACAACGACTGCAAGCTGATAGGCGAACAAGCCATCCTTGCGCAGCAGCACGAAGTCACCACATTCCAGCACAAGTGACTGCTTCTGCGAGCCCTGAATGCGGTCTTCGAAGCTGACAACACGATCGTCTACACGGACCCGCAGTGCTGCGCCTGCACGGGGGAGCTTGCGGCTCCTGCAACGGCCGTCATAGACCCCGCCTTCTGCCTGTATTTGCTGGCGAGAGCAGGTGCAGGCAAACAGGCGCCGCTGATCTTCAAGCATGTGCAATGCGTCGGCGTAGGCATCCAGGCGCTGGCTCTGGTAAAGCACAGGACCATCCCAGTGCAGGCCGTGAAGGTCGAGGGCGCCAAGAATCTGTCCGGCTGCTTCAGGAGGTTCGCGTGCAGGGTCAAGATCTTCCATGCGCAGGAGCCACTGACCGTGGTGATGGCGGGCGTCGAGGTAACTTGCCAGAGCGGCAACGAGCGACCCGAAATGCAGGGGGCCGCTCGGTGAAGGGGCAAAGCGACCGATGTAGCCGGTGTTTTTGCGCATGGTCAACTAGTGAGTGAGGCTGGAGGAGCGCCGGCTTACGCGCCCCACTGTTTCTCTTTGATTTCGTCCAGAGTCTTGCAGTCGATGCACTTGTTGGCCGTCGGGCGGGCTTCCAGACGGCGAATGCCGATCTCTATGCCGCATGCTTCGCAGAAGCCGTAGTCGTCCTGTGCAATCTTCTCGAGAGTGGAATCAATCTTCTTGATCAGCTTGCGCTCGCGGTCGCGGGTGCGCAGTTCAAGGCTGAATTCTTCTTCCTGAGTGGCGCGGTCCGCCGGATCTGGATAGTTTGCGGCTTCGTCCTGCATGTGGTGCACGGTACGATCGACTTCTTCCATGAGCTGATTGCGCCAGTTGTACAGGATCGACTTGAAGTGATCCTTCTGGTTTTCGTTCATGTACTCTTCCCCTTTCTTCTCTTTATAAGGGGTAAAGTTTTTCAGAACCGGTGCAGAAGCAGGGGCTTTTTTGTCAGACATGGTTCGCAACGCCTCTTCGCCCTAATGGGACTTGTCCAGATTTAACGCTCACGAGCCGACGTCGAAAGACGCAGATACTCGCATGACCAGTACATAAGAAAGCCCGGTAAGCTACCAGAATAAATCCGGGTGCGCTACAGGAAAGTACGCCGGATGCCCGCAACGCGCGGGCTCTGGCAATGGGACTGAACGTCGCCGCCGCCGGGGCTTGTCTCTATAATGGCCGTGATTATCGGTTGAATTCGTTACAAGCATAGTACACAGGAGTTCATGTGCCAGACCTTGACCGCAAGACATCGCACAAGCCCGCCGACAGGCTGCGGGACATCAATCCCTTTCGTGTGATGACCGTTCTGGAGCGGGCCAAGGCCCTTGAGAGTCAGGGGCGCAGCATCGTGCATCTGGAGGTTGGCGAGCCGGACTTCGTGACTGCAGCGCCAATCCTGGAGGCTGGCCGCGATGCCCTGGCGCGGGGCTGCACGGCATACACGCCGGCAGCAGGCTTGCCGGCACTGCGCGAAGCCATCGCAGGGCATTACCGAAGGCAGTACGGACTGGATATTGCGCCTGAGCGCATCTTCGTGACGCCAGGAGCAAGCGGGGCGCTGAGCCTGCTGGCGCAGATGCTGCTGAACCCGGGCGACGGCGTATTGATGAGTGATCCTGGCTATCCCTGCAACCGCAATTATGTCCGGCTGGCCGGCGCCGAGGCGCAGCTGGTGCCCGTTACGGCGGCGGAAAATTTTCAGGTCAGTGCCACGTTGCTGTCGCGCCATGCCACTGCGCGCACCCGCAGCGTCTGGCTGGCGTCGCCCGCCAATCCCACTGGCACAGTGCTTTCATTGCAGCAGTTGCAGGCGATTCACGACTGGTGTGTGGCGCACGATTGCCACCTCCTGGTGGACGAGATTTATCATGGACTGGATTACACCGCTGGTCTGCCCACGGCGCTGCAGGTCAGTGACGACGTGCTGGTCGTCAACAGTTTCTCCAAGTATTTCGGAATGACCGGCTGGCGACTTGGCTGGTTCGTGGTGCCTGACTCGCTGGTGTCCGTCAGCAATATCCTCGCGCAGAATCTGTTTATTGCCGCCTCCACCGTCGCGCAATACGCAGCCTTGCGCGCCTTCGATACCGACACGCGAGAAATTCTTGAGGCACGGCGTCTGGACTTCGCTGCGAGGCGGATATTTCTGACCAGAGTGCTGCGTGAACTGGGTTTCAGCGTTCCGGTAGAGACACAAGGCGCCTTCTACATTTATGCGGGAATTGAAGCGTTCAGCACAGACAGCGAGCGCTTCTGCAAGGTGCTGCTGGAAGACTTTGGCGTGGCCGTGACTCCGGGCACCGATTTCGGTGAATTCGAAAGTACGCGGCACGTGCGCTTCGCCTTTACAACCAGCATGGCTCAGCTGGAACTGGCGGCAGAACGTCTGCGTGCGGCAGTTCTCTCCGGAGCCCTTTCCTCGTGAAGTTCAGTGTGCCACTGGCAGGCGCCACACTCGTCCGACGTTACAAGCGCTTTCTTGCCGATGTGCAGCTCCCCGATGGCAGCAGTACCACGCTGCATTGCCCGAATACCGGATCCATGCTCGGCTGTGCCGTGCCTGGCAGCCGCGTGTGGTATTCCCACTCCGCAAGCCCAGGGCGCAAGTACCCCGGCACCTGGGAGCTGGTCGAAGTCGGGCAGGGACAACTGGCAGGCATCAATACCGGCCTGGCCAACAGACTGGTCGAGGAAGCGCTGCTGGCAGGTGTCATTGTGCCGTTGCGCGGCTACGCGCACATCCAGCGCGAAGTAGCCTACGGCGAGGAAAACAGCCGCATTGATTTTCTGCTGACTGGCCACTCAGAGAAGACGGATGAGAAATGTTATGTCGAAGTCAAGAATGTAACACTTGGCCTAGGCAATGGGGACGGCGCATTTCCTGATGCCGTCACCACGCGTGGCATCAAGCATCTGCGGGAATTGCAGGCAATGCGTGAACGTGGTCATCGCGCCGTTCTGCTTTTCTGCGTTCAGCACAGTGGCATTGAACGGGTGCGGCCGGCCGTCGAGATTGATCCGGCTTATGCCACGATGTTGCAGATCGCTCGCGATGCCGGCGTCGAGCTGCTGGCATGGCGCGCGCGCTTGAGTCCGCAGGAGATAGTGCTGGATGTTCAGCTGCCGGTCATTCTGCCGGGCGACTGAATTACAGACGCCCGAGGGAACTGACCTCGCTTTCTTCCACCATCACGAAGCCATTGCCGAGGACGAAAGGAATGGCTTTCAGGCGCTTGCCCTTGCATGGCCCCAATATGCACTGACCGTTCTCGATCACGAACAGCGCCCCATGTGTTGAGCATTGAATCAAGGCGCCGTCGCTGTCGAGGAAGCGATCCTCCTGCCACTCCAGCG
>CAYWMC010000097.1:0-7885 GCA_964459345.1 uncultured Klebsiella sp.
CGGCATCAAGGTAATCGACCTGATCTGTCCGTTTGCCAAAGGCGGCAAAGTAGGTCTGTTCGGCGGCGCCGGCGTAGGCAAGACCGTGAACATGATGGAGCTGATCAACAACATCGCAAAGGCACACTCCGGTCTGTCCGTGTTTGCGGGTGTGGGTGAGCGTACTCGTGAAGGTAACGACTTCTACCACGAAATGGCCGAGTCCAAGGTAATCGACCTGGACAACCTGACCAACTCCAAGGTAGCGATGGTGTACGGCCAGATGAACGAGCCGCCCGGCAACCGCCTGCGCGTGGCACTGACTGGTCTGACAATGGCCGAGAAATTCCGTGACGAAGGCCGTGACGTACTGTTCTTCGTAGACAACATCTACCGTTACACACTGGCCGGTACAGAAGTATCCGCACTGCTGGGCCGTATGCCTTCAGCGGTGGGATACCAGCCAACTCTGGCGGAAGAAATGGGCGTTCTGCAGGAGCGCATCACTTCCACAAAGACTGGTTCAATCACCTCCATCCAGGCCGTATACGTGCCTGCGGACGACTTGACCGACCCGTCACCGGCGACTACCTTCGCCCACCTTGACGCCACCGTGGTACTGTCACGCGCCATCGCCGAACTGGGTATCTACCCGGCGATCGATCCGCTGGACTCCACTTCGCGTCAGCTGGACCCGCTGGTTATCGGCCAGGAACACTATGAAGTAGCGCGTGGCGTGCAGTCAGTACTGCAGCGTTACAAGGAACTGAAGGACATCATCGCGATTCTGGGTATGGACGAATTGTCCGAAGGCGACAAGCTGATCGTATCCCGTGCGCGCAAGATCCAGCGCTTCCTGTCACAGCCGTTCTTCGTTGCGGAAGTGTTCACCAACACCCCGGGCAAATACGTATCGCTGAAAGACACAATCGCAGGCTTCAAGGGCATTCTGGCCGGCGACTACGACACAATCCCGGAGCAGGCGTTCAACATGGTTGGCAGCATCGACGAAGCCGTTGCCAAAGCCAAGAACCTGTAATCCGACACTGTCACTGGAATCTGTAAGCAGAGAGCAATGATTTATGGCCATGACTATGCACTGTGACATCGTGAGCGCCGAGGAGAAAATCTACTCCGGCCTCGTCGAATTGTTGGTTGCCACAGGCACGCTGGGAGACCTCGGTATTGCGCCGGGGCACGCCCCGCTGCTGACTGCGCTGATTCCTGGCCCGGTACGCGTTGTGCTGCAGGATGGCTCCGAGGAGATCTACTATGTTTCCGGCGGCTTCCTGGAAGTGCAAAGTGGCGTCGTCACTGTACTGGCCGACACCGCACTGCGCGCCGATGACGTGAATGAAGCGGCTGCTTTGCAGGCGATTCAGGATGCCAACGACGCCATGACAAACAAGGACGCAGAGTTCGAATACTCGCGTGCTGCTGCACAGCTCGCCGAGGCTGCAGCACAACTGCGAGCGCTGCGTCAGTTGCGCAAGTAAGCCTGCAGGCAAGAAATGCAGAGAAGGGCAGCGCGAGCTGCCCTTTTTTTATGCACCACAATCCCTGTCGGAGCAATCTCAGTTAAGATAAGCCCCTGTTCGGTCACACAGAATCCCTTCGCCATGAATTCATTGAGCCAGCCCCCCCTCGAAGTTGTCATTCTCGCCGCTGGAAAAGGCAAACGCATGTTCTCCGACACGCCGAAAGTGCTGCACAAAGTGGCCGGCCGGCCCTTGTTGCAGCATGTAGTGGACACCGCGCTGTCGTTGCAGACAGGCGCCGTGCATGTCGTTGTAGGACACGAGGCGCAGCAGATACAGGACTACTTCCAGAAAGCGCCTGTGCAATGGGCGATGCAGGCCGAACAATTGGGAACCGGACATGCCGTGGCCCAGGCCATGCCGAACGTCCAGGCCGACAGCCTCGTGCTGGTTCTCTATGGGGATGTTCCACTCATTCAGGCAGATACCCTCCAGACTCTCGTCGCGCTTGCGCAGTCGGGTGCGCTGGCCATTCTGACCTTGAACAGCAAGGATCCAACGGGACTTGGCCGCATCATTCGCGATGCCAGCGGTCACGCCATCGCCATTGTGGAAGAAAAAGACGCGAATCCAGACCAGAAGAAGATCAGCGAAACCAACACCGGAATAATGGCAGTACAGGCATCGCATCTGCAGCACTGGCTTGGCCAGCTCAAGAATGACAACGCACAAGGGGAATATTACCTTACAGACATCGTGGCTCTGGCCGTGTTACAAGGTGTGAAAGTGGCAACGCAGATGGTCGAAGACGAACTCGAGGTGCTCGGGGTGAACAACAAAGTGCAGCTCGCACAGCTGGAACGGCACTTTCAGGGGCGCATGGCGCTGCAGCTTCTCGAGAGGGGCGTCACTCTGGCGGACCCGTCCCGAATAGATGTGCGCGGAGAATTGTTGTGCGGTCGTGACGTCGAAATCGACATCAACTGCATTTTTGAAGGGAAGGTTGCAATTGGCAACCGCGTGCGGATCGGCCCCAACGTGTGCATCAAGAATGCAATCATTGGTGACGACGCAGTTGTGCATGCCAGTTCGCACATTGACGGCGTGAGCATTGGTGCTGAATGTGCCGTCGGGCCCTTTGCAAGATTGCGTCCAGGCACTGTGCTGAACACTGGTTCTAAAATTGGCAATTTCGTCGAAACCAAGAAGGCGATCATCGGCCATGGCTCGAAGGTAAGTCACCTGAGCTACGTCGGCGATGCCACCATTGGGCGCGACGTAAATATCGGCGCCGGCACAATCACCTGCAACTACGATGGCGTGAACAAGTTCGAAACGCTGATTGAAGACAATGTATTCGTGGGGTCCAACACCGCACTGGTTGCGCCAGTGAAAATTGGCGAGAACGCCACGATCGGTGCTGGCTCCACCATCACCGGCGATGTTCCGGGCAGGCATCTCGCCATTGCACGCGGACGTCAGCGCAACATTGAAGGCTGGGAGAAGCCAGTCAAGAAATAGTCCAGCCCATTGTGCAGTCAGGTGTGGCGGCGAGCTCTGCTCGCTATCTCCAACGCGCCCACGCCGACGCAACGACGAATTCAAAGGAGCAGTAAATGTGTGGAATAGTTGGCGCGGTTGCGCAGCGTGACGTGTCGGGAATTCTGCTGGAAGGTCTGAGACGGCTGGAATATCGCGGCTATGATTCGGCCGGGATGGCGCTGCTGGATGCCAGGACCAACGACATCGACTGCATCAAGGCCACCGGCAAAGTGGCCAAGCTGGATGAGTCCATGGCGCAGAGGCCCTTCGAGGGGCGCATCGGCATCGCGCATACGCGCTGGGCTACCCACGGCGAACCCAGCGAGCGCAATGCGCATCCCCACTTGTCTGCGGGCCGCATCGCGCTCGTGCACAATGGCATCATCGAAAACTATCAGGCATTGCGGCAGGACCTGATCGCCCAGGGTTATGTGTTCTCCTCCGAGACCGACACCGAAGCCGTGGTGCATCTGATTCACCAGGCGTGCACCACCCAGGGACTTTCCCTGCTTGACGCAGTGAAACAGACAGTCAAGAAATTGCACGGCGCGTATGGTCTTTGTGTGATCAGCACCAGCGAGCCCGACAAGATCGTGGTGGCGCGCAGTGGCAGCCCTCTCGTCATCGGCGTCGGCATTGGTGAAAACTTCATTGCGTCGGATGCCCTGGCACTCGGGCAGGTCACTGACCGCTTCATGTATCTGGAAGAAGGCGATATCGCCGAACTCACTTTGAAAGAAGTGAAGATCTGGAACGCGGACAAGCGCGTTCAGCGTGAAGTCACCCACATCACCAGCGAGATTGCCGAAGTCGAAAAGGGCGAGTACGGCCACTTCATGCTCAAGGAAATCCACGAGCAGGCCCAGGTTATCCGCAACACTCTGAACGGGCGCATCAGCGACACCCATGTGCTGGAAGAGGCGTTCGGAGTGAAGTCCCGAGCGATCTTCGACAAGGTGAAGCAGGTGCAGATCGTGGCCTGCGGTACCAGCTATCACGCCGGCATGATCACCAAATACTGGCTCGAGAATATTGCCAAGCTGTCATCACAGATCGATATCGCCAGCGACTACCGCTATCGCAATATCATTGTGCAGCCTGGCACCTTGTTCGTGACGATTTCGCAGTCCGGAGAAACCGCGGACACACTTGCCGCGCTGCGCTATGCCAAGGAAAGCGGCGGGTATGTCGGGCATCTGGCAATCTGCAACGTGGCCACCAGCTCACTCGTGCGCGAATCGGACTTCTGTCTGCTGACCACCGCCGGGCGTGAGATCGGCGTGGCGTCCACCAAGGCATTCACCACGCAGCTGTGTGCACTGCTGTTGCTGACGCTGGTGCTGGCGCGGCGCACGGGCATGAGTGACGAGACGGAGCAGAAGCACGTTCGGGACCTCAATACGCTCTCGGGTCTTGTGACACGCACCTTGCTTCTGGACAAACAGATCAAGTCTGTCGCCAAGAGCCTGATGGACAAGCACCACGCGCTGTTTCTTGGACGCGGCGTTCAATATCCCGTGGCAAAGGAAGGCGCGTTGAAGCTGAAGGAGATCTCCTACATCCACGCCGAAGCGTATCCGGCCGGCGAACTGAAACATGGCCCGCTGGCACTGGTGGATGAAAAGATGCCAGTCATCGCCGTGGCTCCCAACGACGAGCTGCTGGGCAAGCTCAAGGGCAATCTGGCGGAAGTAAGCGCAAGAGGCGGCAAGCTGTTTGTGTTTGCCGACGAGTCCGCCGGCTTCGAGAACGATCGCAACTGCAAGGTGGTGAACGTGCCGAGTGCGCCGGATATTCTGTCGCCCATCATCTACACGATTCCCCTGCAGTTGCTTGCCTATCACGTGGCGATCTTCAAAGGCACGGATGTGGATCACCCGCGCAATCTGGCCAAATCGGTCACAGTGGAGTAAGCGGCGAAGGGCAGCAGGCCCCTTCAATCTCAGGACTTGTAGGTTCGCAGCGTGCGCAGGCTCTTGTTCATCCGCTTCAAGTGATCCTTGAGCAGAGTCTTGCGGTAGCGCGCCACCCCCATGGCCAGCACGTCGATGACCAGCAGATGCGCGATGCGCGACGACACCGGAGTGAACTCGTGCTGGTCTTCCTCGACATTCACATGAATCGCGATGCTGCACAGTTCGCTCAGGGGCGTGTTCTCTGGCGCCAGGCCGATAACGGTGGCACCAGCTTCCAGCGCCAGGTTGACACTCTGAATCAGCGCCTTGGTGCGCCCGGATTGCGAGATCGCCACCACCACATCGTTTTCGCTCAGAGAAATGGCCGACATCAGCTGAATGTGAGGGTCGGTATACGCGGCTGAGGACACCTGCAGGCGGAAGAACTTGTGCTGGGCGTCGGCTGCCACCGAGCCCGAAGCGCCGAAGCCATAGAACTCCACGCGGCTGGCATGACTGAGTTTGTTGATCGCTTCTTCCAGTACGGACGGGTCCAGCTGGTCGCGAACCGTGAGCAGAGAGCCGATCGTCGAGTCAAACACCTTGTTGCAAAGATCCGCCGCCGTGTCCTTGTCGTCCACCGAGAATTGCGAATAGCCGCTGTTCGCCCCCAGATGCTGCGCCAGCTGCAGCTTGAAAGACTGGAAGCCGTCGTAGCCAAGCGCCCGGCAGAAGCGCAGCACAGTGGGTTCACTGACTTCGGCACTGGAGGCCACATCGACAATGCGCATATTGATCAGTGCAGCGCTGTGGTCGAGGATGTAATCCGCCACCTTGCGCTCGGATTTGCGCAGGCTGTCGCGGTGCTCCCTGATCTTGTTGATGGGGTTGTGCGGTTCCACGCGGTGTGTTCCTGGTTCACTCATGGCGGCAATATAGCAGGAAATACAGATATTTAACTACCGCGGGTCTGGTCAAGCGCCTCTTTCTCCATCACTTGCATCACCCGGCACCAGTCTGCCATGCAGGCCTCTCCCACCTGCTGCCTGACCCGCGCAAACACGTCGCGCTGCATGCCCGAAATCTGCAGTTCCAGACGCTCGCCTTCAGCACTCAGACACAGGCGTTTGCGCCGTGCGTCCACCGCATCACTGTGTGCCAGCACCAGTTGCTGCTTCAGCAGCGGCTGCAAGGTCTTGTGCAGCGCCTGATTGGTGACGGCAAGGTGCGACGCTAGATCACCCACCGACAACTCGCCTTCCCGACGGATCATGAACAATGCCCGGTGATGCGCACGCCCCAGGCCGTATTGTGCGAGCACCGTGTCGGGTCCCCGCACCAGCTCGCGGAAGGCGCGGTGCATCAGCCCCAGGTAACTATCCAGATTCACTTCAGCCAACGCCGGCCTCCTTCAGATATGGCAACGAAATATATCAGGCATGTTGATATAAATCGGCGCGCAGATATATATTAACCACGTTGATATAAAAGGAGCATCTCCATGACAACGATGCGCAGGCTTGCCTGCTTCTTGCTGCTTTCACTCGCCGGAGGTATTTGCATGACGACACACGCCGCAGACGCAAACGCTCAGCTGCACCTCACCCAGGCATACGCCGATGCCTTCGCCCGTGACTGGATCGATGGCTGGAACAGCCACGACATTGAACGCATCCTGGCGCACTACAGTGCCGACTTCGAGATGCGTTCGCCGCTGATTGCCCAGCGTGGCTTCAGTGCAAGGGGGCGACTCGTGGGCAAGGAGGCTGTTCGTGCCTACTGGACGCCTGCCGTCGGCCCGGGGTCCACGCTTCGGTTCGAGCTGCTGCAGGCCTACGTCTCGGTGGACAGCATCGCCATCCATTACCGCTCGAACAGTTCGGGAGGCCGGCTGTGTGTTGAAGTTCTCCAGTTCAATGCAGACGGGCAGGTCATCGCAGGCGCGGCACATTATTTCCCGGCCATCGAGGCACCCGCGAATTGACGAAGCGTCAGTTGCCAAGCAGCGGCCCCATGTCCAGAATGCCCGGAGCAGTTCATCAGCGCAGGCGGGGCAGTCCTTGGCAGCAGCATACGAATTCCAGTTTCATACCCGCATCGCCGACATGGACGCAGAGGTGTGGGACGCCCTCGCCGGGGATGCCAGTCCATTTCTGCGTCATGCCTTTCTGCACGCTCTGGAAGCAAGTGGCTGTGCGACGAAGGAGACAGGCTGGGAGCCGCAGCCACTTCTGGTACTCCAGGACGGCCGCCCCGTGGCCGCGCTGCCGCTTTATCTCAAGCGCCATTCCTGGGGGGAATATGTGTTCGACTGGTCCTGGGCCGATGCCTACCGTCAGCATGGCATGGCCTATTACCCGAAACTGGTGACGTCCGTCCCCTTCACGCCCAGCAGCGGTCCGCGTCTGCTCATGGCCGCCGACGCCGATCACGCCGCGCTGACCCTGGCCATTGCCAGTGCGGTGATGGCCAGAGCGAAAACACTGGGCGCCAGCAGCTGGCATGTGCTGTTTCCCACTCCTGAAGAACACGCGCTGCTGAATGCCGCCGGACTGCGGCCCCGTATCGGCTGCCAGTACCACTGGTACAACCGCGGCTATACCTGCTTCGACGACTTCCTGGCTACGTTCAATTCCCGCAAGCGCAAGAACCTGCGCAAGGAGCGCGCCGCCGTGCACGGCGCCGGCATTCACTTCCGGCACCTAAGTGGTCGCGACATCACATCTGCTCTGTGGCAGACCTTCTATGGGTTCTACCAGAGCACCTACGAAGTGCGCGGTCAGCAGGGCTATCTGAGCCTCGCGTTCTTCGAGCAGCTGGGGCGCACGATGCCGGAAAATCTTCTGCTGGTGCTTGCCCTGCATGAAGACACGCCCATCGCCGCCGCGCTGAGCCTTCGGGACGCCACCACGCTGTACGGCCGCTACTGGGGCAGCCGCGCCGACTATCAGTTCCTGCATTTCGAGACCTGCTACTACCAGGGCATCGACT
>CAYWMC010000098.1:0-7800 GCA_964459345.1 uncultured Klebsiella sp.
GGTCTGGAACGCCAGGTCATAGGCTTTGCCAATAGTGTCGGCGATCGCTACGCCACACGGGTTGGCATGCTTGACGATCACGCAGGCGGGCTCTGCAAAGGACTTCACGCATTCCAGCGCAGCGTCTGTATCGGCGATGTTGTTGTAGGACAATTCCTTGCCCTGCAGTTGCACCGCCGTGCTGATACTCGCTTCCTGTGGGTGCTTCTCGACATAGAAGGCCGCTTTCTGGTGAGGATTCTCGCCGTAGCGCATGTCCTGACTCTTGATGAACTGCGTCGAATAGGTGCGCGGGAATACTGCCGGCAGAGGCTCGTCGGCGGAACGCGCAGGCACCAGCCGGCCAAGATAATTGGCAATGGCCGCATCGTAGGCGGCGGTATGTTCATAAGTGCGCACCGCCAGGTCGAAGCGAGTGGCATCGCTCAGGGAGCCGCCAGTGTCGCGAAGTTCTGCAATGACTCGATCGTAGTCGGCGGGGTTCACGACCACGCCCACCCACGCATGATTCTTGGCGGCGGCGCGCAACATGGTGGGGCCGCCAATGTCGATGTTCTCGATGGCCGTCGGCAGATCGCAGCCGGGTTTGGCGACAGTGGCTTCGAACGGATAGAGATTCACGACGACCAGGTCGATGGTCGGAATGCCATGTTCCTGCAGAACTGCCTGGTCGATGTCGCGCCGCGCAAGAATTCCGCCGTGTACCTTGGGATGCAGAGTCTTGACTCTGCCGTCCATCATTTCAGGGAAACCGGTGTAATCGGCGATCTCGATGGCAGGGATTTTCTCCGCCTGCAGAAGCTTGTAAGTGCCTCCTGTGGAGAGAATTTCGATGCCGGCGCTGTGCAGGGATTTTGCAAATGACACAACGCCGGATTTGTCCGACACGCTGATGAGAGCGCGCCGGACGACGGCAGTTTTGGCTGTGGACATAGTAGGGAAGGTCTGTCTTTTAGTGGACAGGATCGGAGAATCCGTGCGTTCAACCCTGTCGGAAATTTAGCGCTGACCAGGCTCTGGTTACAACATTCCGTGTTGTTTCAGCTTCTTGCGCAGGGTACCACGGTTCAAACCAAGCATGATAGAGGCCTTGCTCTGGTTGCTTCCCGTGTGTTTCAGCACGGCCTCGAGCAAGGGACCTTCGACTTCATTGAGAACCAGGTCATAGAGATTTGTGACGGATGCTTCTCCCAGATGCGCAAAGTATTGATCCATGGAGCGCTCGACCTCCTTGCGCAATGTAGACGATGACTGCATTTCGGCGATCGCTCCCATTTCGGAGTGTTGAAAGTTTCTGCGTGGGCTAATTTCTTCGAGGATATTCATGATGCGACTTCCTTCTGGTTGATCAACGCGTCGAAAAAGTTCTCGACACAATGCAGTTGTAGCGCAGGACTGTTCAGCTGATTGAAATGTTTTCGGAAATTCCCGGCATCAGGAAGATGCTCTGTGGTCCAGCCCACATGCTTGCGCGCAAAGAGGACTCCCTTGAATTCTCCGTAAAGGGCGTAAACCTGTGACATGTGTCCAAGAAGTGCATTGCGCCTGGCTTCGAGTGACAGGTCCGGCAACTCTTCACTGGTAGCGAGATAGTGATTGATCTGAGCGAAGATCCAGGGGTTTCCCTGTGCTGCCCGGCCGATCATGACGCCATCTGCGCCCGTGTACTCCATGACCTGGCGTGCACGACGTGCATCGCAGATGTCACCATTGGCGATGACGGGAATGGAGACAGCGGACTTGATGTCGCGAATGGTGTCGTACTCGACTGAACCGACGAACCGGCACTCCCGGGTGCGGCCGTGCACGGTCAGCATCTGTACACCGCTGTCCTGCGCAATGCGGGCGACATCCACGCCGTTGCGCGACTGCGGGCACCAGCCCGTGCGGATCTTCAATGTCACCGGCACTTTTACTGCTGCCACGACGGCCTTGAGAATGTCTGCCACCAGGGCAGTGTCTTTCAGCAATGCTGACCCCGCAGACTTCTTCAATACTTTCTTGGCGGGGCAGCCCATGTTGATGTCGATGATGTCAGCACCGAGGTCGGCATGCTGACGGGCGGCCTCGGCCATCATCTCTGGTTCAGAGCCGGCAATCTGCACGGAATGAAGTCCGCCATGGCGAGAGTGGGCGAGTCTGGTCCGGCTCTTGTCACTGGACCACAGCTCGGTTTTGCAGGTCAGCATTTCCGACACTGCAAGACCAGCTCCCATGCTTATGCACAGGTCTCGGAAGGGCTGATCCGTGACGCCCGCCATGGGAGCAAGGATGGTGCGCTGCTGGAGTGAATGACTGCCTATTCTAATCACGGTGAACGATGGCTCTGGTGTCGAACTTGTTGAACAAAGTTTCGCCAACTCCTTGAGTGGACGGGAATTATCATAGCGAGCAGCTGGTACTTGGGGAAGGCAAAAATAGGGTGCGATTTATGTGATGCAGCTCACAATTCGAGACGGATGAAGCGCTGACTCGCCTTTAGCGTGACATCTGCGGGCTGAAACTGACTTCGTAATTTATCGCTTCAATGCCGGGATCGACGATGTCGAAAGACACCTGCACAGGCGCACCAGCGGGCAGCACAGCGAGATTGGCCAAGGCTTCGGGCAGATATTCGTCGGGGGAGAACTGGCGCGCTGCAATCACTTCATTGTCTGCATTCATGAAGTGAAGATTCAAGGAGGGCAGAGACTGATCAAAGGCAGACTCATTGCGAAATATCAAAGTGACATTCAGAGCGTTCGCAATTTCTGCATGGCTGCGGACCACAAGACTGTCGCTGCGCAGAGACTGCAGGTCAACCATGGGCGCCAGGCTGCAGGGAAGGGTTTCGCAAAGACGCATCAGCCATGGTCGCAGCGACGGATTTTGACCCAGTTCGTACCACTGCGAGAACACCCACTGCGCGGACAGAAGGGCAACAAGCAGGAAAGCGGAGATGCCCCACCAGGCTGAGCGAGGTTTGCCATTGGGTGAAGCAAGCCAGTCGAACTCGAGCGCATCTCCGGCTCTGGCCAGGGTTTCCAGGTGCTCGCTTTTCATGGCAGGGCCGTCAGCCGCCATGGCGGGTTCTCGCAGCAACGTGAAGTCGTCGTCGAGGGCACTGAAGCTTCGAAGTGGCGGGGGCGTTGCGGATGTTTCACCGGGTTGTGCGGAGGTGGACTGCGAAGTCTCTACCGGCGCAGCGGCCGCGATTTCCGGCTCTGCACTGGCATCGGGCTCTGCATCTGGTTCGACAGCTGGTTCTTCGAGTTGATCCGAGGCTGCAGTGTCATCGACAAATTCCCAATGTGGTCCTGGCTCACTGAAGGTCGGTTCGATGTCCTGAGGACCAGGGGCTTCTGTCTCGAGCGTGAATATGGGTTCGGGGACCTCTGGAATGACTGATGAAGAAGGTTCGCGCTCATCGCGCTCCTCTGGTTCCTCCTGTTCCTCCGGCTCAGCCGACATGGGAATGTCCATGGTCTGCAGGTCGGCAGAGGGGAGCAGGTTGTCATCAGCCACGAAGACTTTCAGGCAGGCGCCACATCGCACCATTCCATCCGCAGACTGCAGCTGGGAGACGCTGGTGCGGAACGTGGTCTGGCAGTGCGGACATTGCGTGAAGAACAGGGCCATAGAGTGCTTGCGTGAGAATATTCTTACAAGGTGGATTGTTCAAAAACTGTTAGCGACGAATGCCTTCGACGCGTACCCATTCGTCCCGCGTGACAGGCGGCAGCATCTCGAAAAATGGATGATAACTGTCCATCAGCGACGTAGTCTGCACTGACAGCACGCCGGAAAGAATCAGGCGACCACCCGGTTTGACCAGCGCGGCGATGATCGGTGTGAGCTGTTCCAGCGGCCCGGAAAGAATATTCGCGACCAGAACGTCTGCCTGTGGATGGTCAGGAACGCCGGGCAGATGGACTGTCATCTGCGTGGCATCGATGCCGTTCAGAGCACGATTGCTTTCCGAGGCCAGGATCGCCTGAGGGTCGTTGTCGATGGCGATGACCCGGCTCGCTCCCAGCAAGACCGATGCAATCGCGAGAATGCCCGAGCCACAGCCATAGTCGATCACGAGCTTGTCCTGCAACTTCTGGGCATCCAGCCATTCCAGGCAGAGCGCGGTGGTCGGATGCGTTCCGGTGCCGAAAGCCAGCCCGGGATCGAGCAGAATGTTGACGGCGTCCGGCACTGGCGGCTCTTCCCAGCTGGGGCAGATCCAGACGCGTTCGCCGAACTGCATGGGCTTGAAGTCCTGCATGCAGACCCTTTCCCAGTCGGCATCTTCCACGAGTTCCACCATGATCGGTTCGTCGGCGTCTATGCGGCCGCGCTCCCGCAGGCTGGCGGCCACTTCTTCCATGTCGGTGTCGTGCTCGAACAGCCCTGTGACCTCGGTCGTACGCCAGATCGGCGTAGTACCGGGGTCGATCTGAAACACTGGCTGATCTTCGCCGTCCTGCAAAGTCACCGAAACCGCGCCGAGTTCGGAAAGCAGGTCTTCCACGTGCGCGGCGCCTGCCTCCGATACTCTGACCTGCAATTGCTGCCAGGGCATTATTTCGCCGGCATCTTGTGGTGAGCGGTCAGCTTGCTTTCCAGATAGTGGATGTTGACTCCACCTTTCTGGAATTCGGCATCGCGAATGATGTCCTTGTGCAGCGGTGTATTGGTGCGAATGCCATCAATCAGCAACTCGTCCAGCGCATTGCTCATGCGGGCCAGAGCGCCTGCACGGTCTTCACCGTAGGTGATCAGCTTGGCAATCAGGGAGTCGTAGTACGGAGGCACCGTGTAGCCACTGTAAATGTGTGAGTCGACCCGTATGCCATTGCCACCAGGGGCGTGGAACAGATTGATCTTGCCGGGGCAGGGCAGGAAGGTGACAGGGTCCTCGGCATTGATGCGGCATTCGAAGGCATGGCCTTTGATCTTCACATCGGACTGCTTGATGGACAGTTTCTCGCCACTGGCGATCTTGAGCTGTTCCTTGACGATGTCGATACCAGTGACCATCTCTGTCACCGGATGTTCGACCTGCACACGCGTGTTCATCTCAATGAAGTAGAACTGTTCATCCTGATACAGGAATTCCAGCGTGCCGGCGCCGCGGTAATTCATCTTCTCGCAGGCTTTTACACAGGTCTCTGCGACTTGCTGACGGATGTGGTCGGGGATTCCCGGCGCAGGCGCCTCTTCCAGCACCTTCTGGTGGCGACGCTGCATGGAGCAGTCGCGATCACCCAGATGGATGGCATTGCCCTGGCCGTCGGCCAGCACCTGGATCTCGACGTGACGCGGATTCTCGAGAAACTTCTCCAGATATACCACGCCGCTGCCGAAGAAGGCCTTGGCTTCCGATTGCGTGACATAGATGGCTTTGAGAAGCGCCGCCTCGCTGTGCACGACGCGCATGCCGCGTCCGCCGCCGCCAGCCGCCGCCTTGATGATTACCGGGTAACCAATCTGGCGCGCAATTGCCAGCGTGCGATCCTTGTTGTCATCAATCGGGCCGTCGGAACCAGGCACTGTTGGCACACCGGCTTCCCGCATCACCTTGATGGCCGACACCTTGTCACCCATCAGGCGGATAGTGTCAGGGCGCGGGCCGATGAAGATGAAGCCGCTTTTTTCGACCTGTTCGGCAAAATCGGCATTTTCGGACAGGAAACCATAGCCCGGGTGGATGGCGACGGCGTCTGTCACTTCCGTGGCGCTGATAATGGCAGGAACGTTCAAGTAACTGTCGGTGGCACTGGCCGGGCCTATGCACACGGACTCGTCAGCAAGGCGGACGTGCATCAGATCACGGTCTGCGCTGGAGTGCACAGCGACAGTCTTGATGCCCAGCTCCTTGCACGCCCTCAGGACACGAAGTGCAATTTCGCCGCGATTGGCAATCAGAACTTTATCAAGCATGAATTCGAACCTATAGGTGAGGTGAAAGACAGATCAGTCAGTGCTGTATCAGACAATGGTGACCAGCGGCTGATCAAATTCAACCGGCTCACCGTCTTCTACAAGAATGGCTTCCACTACGCCGGCGTGATCGGCTTCGATCTGGTTCATCATCTTCATGGCTTCCACGATGCAGATGACATCGCCAACTTTGACGTGCTGACCAACTTCCACGAATTTCGGTGAAGAAGGCGAAGGTGAGCGGTAGAAGGTGCCAACCATCGGCGACTTGATGACATTTCCGCTCAGCTTCTTGCTTTCCGCTTCAGGGGCGGCGGCTGCAGGTGCCGCTGCAGGCGCTGCGGCCATAGGAGCCGGCGCTGCCATGGGGGCTGCATAGGTGTGGATCGGGGCTGGAGCATGCTTGGAGACCCGGCTGATGCGCACGGCTTCTTCGCCTTCCTTGATCTCGATTTCCGCGATGTCAGACGATTCCAGCAGTTCGATCAGTTTTTTGACTTTTCTAATATCCATGTGAGCTTCTCTTCTTGGTGTTTTCAGTCAGTGACAGGTGTTGAATCAGGATTTTCTCAGGTGGCGCAGCGCGGCCTGCAGCGCCAGATCGTAACCATGTGAGCCAAGGCCGGTGATGGTTCCCACCGCGATGTCCGAAAAATAGGAGGTATGCCGGAATGCCTCGCGCTTGTGCACATTGGAAATATGCACTTCGATGAACGGAATGTCGGCGGCCAGAATGGCGTCGCGCAGGGCGATGCTGGTGTGCGTGAATGCTGCCGGATTGAAGAGGATGAAATTGACGCCTTCGTTGCGGGCGTCATGCAGGCGTTCAATCAGCTCGTATTCGGCATTGCTCTGCAGGTGTTGCAGATGGTGGCCGGCCTCGATGCACTGGAAGCTGAGCCGGGCATTGATATCGGCCAGGGTCTCGGAGCCGTAGACTGCTGGCTCGCGCGTGCCCAGCATGTTCAGGTTTGGTCCGTGCAGGACAAGAATGGTGGCCATGGTGAGCAGTCCCTGGTGTGTCAGCGTGTTGTCAGCCCGCAGTGCAGCGTCGCAGTTGCATCGCGTTTGGCAATTATGCCGGCATTTTCTCAGAATGTTTCCAGAGTTTCACCATAAATTCCGAAGCAGAAGCGCAATTGCCGACCACCAGGTGAAGAGTTATGGCGAAGCGCGCGATTCCCTACAGTTCCAGGTCGATTTCGCGACGTTGCGGTGTATAGCACAGGCCGGCCGAGGCGCAGCCCTGGTATTCCATGATCAGGGTGATGGGGCCGGAAGTGGTGCCTTCTGGCAGGGGCAGGACCACATTCATGTCGGAGAAATACACTTCCACGGCGCCAAAGAATTCGTCTTCATGACTGCTGCCAACCGGCAGAAGTGGCGAAAGCGCCTGCTCGGATTCGCCCAGACGCAGGGCGAAGCGAAATTTGTCCTTGTAGAGATAGTGTCCCTCCACAACGTGCCAGTGCACGCCGATCACACCGGCCTCTGGCAGGCTGGTGTAGAACGTGAAGGCTTCTTCGACGGGCAGAAATGCCGGTGCCGAAAGCAAGCCGCGGCCGGCGCCGGGCAGGCCCTGTGCAAGAAGTGTTGTTGAAGGGAGCAAAGCAGGGGCAATGCACAGCAGAAGCCACAGAGTGAGCGTTCTGCTGAGTGCGGGTCGTCTGTCAGTACCTGTCACGGAGAAAGGACTCATTTTCGACATGCCTGAGGGCTGGCTACTGATTGTAACGCTCGAACACCAGGCTGGCGTTGGTGCCGCCGAACCCGAAACTATTGGACAGAACACGGTCGAGTTTGACGTTGTCCACGCGCTGCAGGGGAATATTCAGACCTTCTGCTTCCGGATCAAGATTCTCGATGTTCGCGGCAGCGCACACGAAGTTG
>CAYWMC010000099.1:0-7798 GCA_964459345.1 uncultured Klebsiella sp.
TGAAGCCTTTCAAGGCACCGCCCAGGTCGGAACCCAGCGTGCGCAACTTCTTGGTGCCGAACAACATCACGACGATCACCAGAATGATGATCAATTGCCAGATTCCGATTCCACCGATACCCATGACTGCCTCCAGTGTCAGTGCCCCCAATGCCTGCGGCATTGAACGTGAGGTCTGAACGCTTACTTTGCCTGTGAACGGGCTGCCTTTTCGGCCAGCCCCGATATGTTGAAACGCTTCTTCAATTCCTGCAGCACATCGTCCGGGCCCAGACCGAGGTGACTCAGCATCACCAGCGTGTGGAACCACAGATCGGCCGTCTCATTCACCAGTGCCTGGCGGTCACCGCCGCCGGGAACATCCTTTGCCGCAATGATGGTCTCGGTGGCTTCTTCGCCAACCTTTTCGAGAATCTTGTTGAGGCCCTTGCGGTGCA
Organism: uncultured Klebsiella sp.; assembly: GCA_964459345.1. GTDB lineage: Bacteria > Pseudomonadota > Gammaproteobacteria > Pseudomonadales > Pseudohongiellaceae > UBA5078. The sequence goes on from CAYWMC010000099.1 coordinate 438, forward strand.
GACTTGCCACGTAGGAGTCGTCGGCGTTGACACGCTTGCGCTCTTCGAGGATCTCCGCCAGCGCCATCAGAACATCATTCATGTGCCTTACCACCGCCGGCGTAGATAGCCTCGGGACTCTTGATCACCGCGTCTGTGACCTGCCAGCCGGCATCATCAAGGCGCCGGTAGAAGCAGCTCTGCCTGCCTGTGTGGCACGCAATGCCGCCAATCTGTTCGACCACGTAGCACAGCGCATCGCCATCACAATCCAGCAGAATCTCATGCAGTGTCTGTACATGACCGGACTCTTCGCCCTTTCGCCACAACTTGCCGCGGGAACGTGACCAGTACACTGCGCGCTTTTCGCTGACACTCAGGGCCAGTGCCTCGCGATTGACCCAGGCCTGCATGAGGATGCGACCGGTGTTGCAATCCTGAGTGACAACCGGCACCAGTCCGTCTTCGGACCACTTTACCTGATCTAGCCAATGTGTTGTCAAACTGGGGTTCGCCGCTGAATTCATGGCGGCTAGTATGCTATGTCAGCGTTTAAAACACAAAAGGTAAACTCCGCCGCAGGCCAGCAGAATTGTGGCTCCCGGCAATGTGGAGATTGCTGGCTGCAACCCGGGAAGCAGGGTGAGAGCGCTGCCTGCCAGCAGGGCGATACCGCTGCGCAGGCGATGTGTGGCAGCCCTTTCGCGACGTTCTGTTTCTTCCTCAAGGCGCGTGCGCAGGGTCAGGTTGATCTCCTTCAGCTCACGGGACTGCGAGAGATTGTCGATCATCAGCTGGGGCAGCAGCGGCAGTTGTTCGATCCAGTCCGGCACGTTCTCCTTCAGGGCCTTGAACAGCGTTCCGGGCTGCATGCGGCGCCTGTTCCAGTCTTCAAGGAAGGGCAGGGCGGTCGTCCACAGGTCCAGTTCCGGATACAGCTGGCGGCCCAGGCCTTCGACATTGAGCAGCGTCTTCTGCAGCAGCACGAGAGAGGGCTGGACTTCCATGTTGAAGCGTCCTGCCGTCTTGAACAGCTGCACCAGCAGGTAGCCGAAGGAGATGTCCTTCAGGGGTTTCTCGAACACAGGCTCGCAGACCGAGCGCATGGCGGCCTCGAATTCATGCACTCTGGTATCCCGAGGCACCCAGCCGCATTCCACATGCAGCTGCGCCACCTTGCGGTAGTCGCGTTGGAAGATCGCCAGAAGATTGCGGGCCAGATACTGCTGATCGCTGCGGCTGAGCGAACCGATGATGGCGCAGTCGATGGCGATGTACTGCGGGTTCTCGGGGGAGTGCAGGGCGACGAAGATATTGCCCGGATGCATGTCGGCGTGGAAGAAGCTGTGGGTGAACACCTGGGTGAAGAAGATCTCCACTCCGCGTTCGGCCAGCTTCTTGAGGTCCACATTGCGGGCACGCAAGGCATCGACATCGGCGACAGGGGTGCCATAGATGCGCTCCATCACCAGCACATTGCTGCGGGTGTGTTCCCAGTACACACGGGGCACATACAGCAGCGGGGAATGCTCGAAGTTGCGGCGCAGCTGCGTGGCATTGGCACCTTCGGACAGCAGATTCAGCTCGTCGAAGATGATCTTCTCGTAGTCATTCACCACCTCGCGTGGGCGCAAGCGGCGGCCGTGGGGCACATGCTTCTCGATCAGGCCGGCCAGCCATTTGAGCAGCGTGATGTCTTGGGCGATGGTGTTCTCGATGCCGGGACGAATGACCTTCACCACCACATCGTCGCCATTGAGCAGGCGCGCGGCGTGCACCTGAGCGACAGAGGCGGAGGCGAGTGAAGCGGTCGAGAGTTCAGAAAAAACGTCCTGCCAGGGGCAACCCAGAGCCTGTTCCACGATCTGCTGGATGCTCGGCGTGCTGAAGCCCGGCACCTTGTCCTGCAGGGACTGCAATTCGTCGGCCAGTGCAGCGGGCAGGAAGTCGCGGCGGGTGGACAGCAGCTGGCCGAACTTGATGTAGATGGGGCCGAGCTCCTCCAGCGCCAGACGCAGGCGCACTTCGGGGGCCAGGCGGCGGGCCGGATGCAGGCGCCAGGGCAGGCTCCACATGGCGAACAGCAGCCGGGGGATGCCCGCTGGCTGTACCTCGGGGGATACCTTGTCGAGGCCGTAACGAGCGGCAGTATTGAGGAGCTTCAGCAGTCTGGGCAGATGAGACACGTGTCGAGCCTTCGTGACAGCCCAGGGATCAGCCGGGGTGCGTTCGCCAGTGCGACTGGCGTCAGTATTTGTTTATTTATCAGGAGCTTGCAATTGTGTTTCCAAGGGCGGGCAAGATAGCACCAAGCGGGGGGTGGGGACAAGACTTCTCATGCAGCGGGTGCAGTGTCTGCCCGCAGCAGCGCCAGCTCGATGGTCTTGAGCAGAAGCCCAAGGCTCAGCGACGGAATGTCCTGATCCGGGAAGGCGACGGCGAGCTCTTCGCACAGCGACGCGAAGGATTCGCCACGCTGGATGCCGCTCAGGAACAGACCCAGCGGGGCAGGCACGCGCTGAAACTGCATGCGATGCTCCCGGCGAAACACCAGCAGATTGGGGTAGCGCGGGTCCGGGGCAGGGTCCAGCAGAGTGATGCCAAAGGCAGCCGCGCCGGGCTCGCCCTTCTGCGTGATGTAGTCCTGCATCAGGCGCCAGTAGGCTTCCAGGTCGAAGCGAGTGCTGACAAGCGCCCAGTCCTGTTTGGCCTGCCAGCGCATCAGAGGCCAGTCCTGCGGGGGCAGAGATTGCAGCATTGCCAGTGTGAAGGGCGCTTCGTCCACCGTGTCGAACAGCGCAGTCAGCAGACTTTCCAACTGCACGATGTCGGCCACGGCCGGCAGATCCTTGAACTGCTCGTGGCTGCGCAGATAGTCCCGCAGCGCGCTGCCCACCCGGTGAATCGGGCCGTTGCGCGGTGGAAAGCGGCCCATGTAGCCAATCCACAGCTGGGTGTACAAGTCCTTTCCCAGGGTGTTGTACAGAATCGGAAACAGCGCACTGGACACATCCACCAGGCGCTGATGGTAGGCATTGTTGTAGATCGAAAGTGCTTCCGCCTGGCTCAGGTGGCTGTGAGGCGCGAGCATGGCAGCGATATCGTCGGCGCTTTCACTCAGATCCTGCGGGCGGGTAATCCAGCCCCAGAAGCGCGCCTGTTCGTCTTCCCAGCTCATGGCCGTGTGCCTGCATTGGCCGACATCGGCTCCTTGTGGTGGCCGAGTGCACGTGCCTGCAGGTGGCGAGCCTGCTCCAGTTCCGCAAGCAGTTCCGGGAATTCAGGAATGTGGTCGTCCCGCTCCAGCAGTGTCGCCACAGGCCCGAAGCGCCGGCAAGCGTGCTCGTACAGCGCCCAGACGTCGTCGCACACCGGATGATCGTGAGTGTCGATGATGTGGGTGGTGTTGTGGGTATGACCGGCCAGATGGAACTGGCGGATGGCAGCCGGATTCAGGGTGTCGATATATGCATAGGGGTCAAAGCCCAGGTTGAATCCCGACACGAAGGCATTGTTCACATCCAGCAGAATCTCGCAGCCCGTGGCGCGCACCAGGGCATTGATGAAGTCGGCTTCGCTCATGGTGTCGCTGCGAAAGCCTACGTACACCGAGGGGTTCTCAAGAACGATCCTGTGCTGCAGATAGTCCTGGATCCTGCTGACCTTGGCGGCGACTCGCTGCAGATTGTCCTCGGTGTAGGAGATGGGCAGCAGGTCGTGGGAGGTAAAACCGTTCAGGCCTGTCCAGCACAGGTGGTCGGACACCCACTCTGGCTGCACTTCGCGTACCAGCTGTTTGAGCTGCGCCAGATAGTCCATGTCCAGTGGCTCACTGGTGCCGACATTGAAGGACAGACCGTGCAGGACAACGGGGTAGTGCTCCCGGACGCGGCGCAGGACATCGCGGGGTTTGCCGCCGGGAGCAAGGTAGTTTTCGGTGATGAGTTCGAACCAGTCCACGCGCGTGGGCCAGTGGGTCAGCACATAGTCGTAGTGCACACTGCGCAGACCCAGGCCGAAACCAAGCATCGCGGACTCCCGTTCAGAGACGGCCCTTACAGGCTGGAGATCAGCTTGCCACCCAGCTTGGTGCACAGCTGTTCCGAGACAGTCATGCTGCCGGTAGCGATGGCGACGAAACCGATGCCGTGGCAGCTGTTCTTGCCGGCGCAATTGTCATTGCCGTTGCCCTTGCAGGCACTGAACGTGTTGCAGCTGAACAGGTCATTGCAATACGCCACCTGCACGCCCTCGACGACTGCCGCGGCCGGTGCTGCCGTGGCGGTGCTGACTTCCTTGCCGCCCAGCTTGTCGCAGAAGCTCTTGGAGACCATGGCGTGGCCACTGGCGAAAGAGACGAAGCCCATGCCGGCACAGGTGTTCTTGCCGGCACCCACTTCGTTGCCATAGCCCTTGCAGGCACTCTGGCCGTGGCAGGACGTCAGGCCCTGACAGAGGCTGACCTTTACAGGCTCAGCGACTTCCTGTGCTGCAGTTCCAGCGGACATGGTCGCGCTGGCTACCAGCAGAGCGGCGGCGGAGTAAGCGAGTTTGAAGCCATCCTGAGTGTTCATCGTGAGACTCTCCTGGTATTGCCATGCCGCACCTGCGGCTGATTGCGTGGGAAACGATGTGCTGCGGGATTATGCCGCTGCCCCAGTCTATTACAAGTCCGGCGCCTGCCCTGCGACATTTTGTCGCAAGCGCGACGCTCGTGCCTGTATACGGTCGAGCGCCAGTTTCAGCTCATCAAGGCGCTCGGCAAAAATGCGTGTCTCGGCGCGGGAGGGCAGCACGCGTGCCTCCTCGTGCACATATTCTTCCAGGTCGGCGCGCAGAGACTCGGCCGTCTGGCCGGACCACTCGCGGGCTCCCGTCACCGCAGTGCTGACCTGTTGCGTGAACACATCCCCGAACAGCCGTGACAGGTGCGCTTCCCAGTCGATATTCAGGCCGCCCAGAATGCCGTGCAGATCCTGCACCACATGGGTATCGCCACTGAGCTGCACATCCGGCGAGAACAGGGCGCCGGACTGCCCGCCTCCCAGCAGCAGCCGCAGGAGCGCGCCTGCGTCGGCCTTGATTCCCGCACTTGGCGGTTCTTCCTGAATGGCCCGCAATGCCAGACGGGCGCTGCGCACCTGCATGTACAGGGAGAATGCGACCGGTTTGCTGCACTGAAGCTGAACGGATCGGCCTTCAAGCGCGGCCAGTCGGCGCTGAGTGCCGACATCCTGGGCAATGACAGCATTGATCAGGGCTTCGACAGGGGCGCTCAGGGCGACGATCAGCAAGGGATTCATGGGCTCTCGATGCGCTCAGGCGGATTTGGCTGACTTGAAGCCGATATGGATGGCGCAGATGCCACCCATCACATCGTGATAGCGGCAATCGCTGAAGCCGGCGTTCTCCATCATGCCTTTCAGGGTGTCCTGGTCGGGATGCATGCGGATGGATTCCACCAGGTAGCGGTAGCTGTCGGCATCGCCCGTCACCAGTTTGCCGACGATGGGCCACAGGGCGGAATACCCGTCATAGGCCTTGCCGACCAGATCGTTGCGCGGCTTGGAGAATTCCAGCACCAGAGCACGACCACCGGGCTTGAGCACCTGGTACATGGAGCGCAGGGCGGCATCCTTGTCGGTGACATTGCGCAGTCCATAGGCGATGCAGATGCAGTCGAAGGTGTCTGGCGCAAAGGGCAGCTTCTCGGCATTGAGCTGGGTGTAGACCACATTGTCGGTAATGCCCTTGTCGATCAGGCGGTCGCGGCCGACACCCAGCATCGAGGCATTGATGTCGGCAAGCACGACCTGACCCGTCTTGCCGACCAGGGAAGAGAAACGAATGGTGAAATCACCGGTGCCGCCAGCCAGATCCAGCACCCGGTGGCCCGGACGCACGCCGCTGAGTTCAACAGTGAAGCGCTTGATCAGGCGATGGGTGCCCAGCGACATCAGGTCATTCATGACGTCGTACTTGCCCGCCACAGAATGAAATACCTGGCCCACGCGTTTCACTTTCTCTTCCACCGGCACCTGTTCATAGCCGAAATGCGTGGTGCGCTGATCCGCGCCAGTGTCGGCAGACTCAGGAGAAGCGGGTCGGGAAGTGTCTTTGGCGGCGGACATCGGAGTTTCCTGCTGGCACATATGGCCAGGGTCGGGGGACGGAGTGCCGGCAGGACATCAGTGTGGGGATTCTGGCAGCGGCTGAATGTTAATCACTTGGACCTGCTCTGACAAGGAACGCGCGGCCGGCGCCGGGTCGCGGCTGGCGCCGGCGGCCTGCAGCAGCTCCAGGTATTGTGCCCACAGCGCGTCCTTGTGCATGCACAGGTGGTGCAGGTATTCCCAGCTGTACAGGCCGGTAGAGTGGCCGTCATCGAAGATCAGCTTGATGGCATAGTTGCCCGCAGGCTCCAGACCGCTGATGCCGACAAGGCGCTTGCCGGTCTGCAGCACCGCGCCGCTTTTTCCGTGTCCGCGCACCTCGGCGGAGGGCGAATGCACGCGCAGGAATTCCGCGCTCAGTTCATGGCGACTGCCGTCCGCCCATGCCAGCACCAGCAGTCCTGACTTGCGGCGCAGCTGGATTTCGGTGGGGGCAGTCATCATGGTGTTGGTCCTTTGCTAGAGAATGAAGCGGCTCAGGTCTTCGTCCATGGCCAGTTCGCTGAGCTGCGATTCGACATAGGCCGCATCTATGACCAGCGCCTTGCCTGCGCCCACGCCAACATCCGAGGCCGTGAAGGACACTTCCTCCAGCAATCTCTCCATCACCGTGTGCAGGCGCCGTGCTCCGATGTTCTCGGTGCGCTCGTTCACCTGGAAGGCAATCTGCGCGATCTTGGCGATGCCATCCTGTGTGAAGTTGACCTGCAGATTCTCGGTGCCCAGCAATGCCTGGTACTGCTCTGTCAGGGAACAGCGAGGTTCCGAGAGAATGCGCTCGAAGTCATGGGCTGTGAGGGCGCTGAGTTCCACGCGAATGGGCAGGCGCCCCTGCAGTTCGGGAATCAGGTCGGAGGGCTTGGAGAGGTGGAAAGCGCCGGACGCGATGAACAGGATGTGGTCCGTCTTCACGCTGCCGTACTTGGTGGTGATGGTGGAGCCTTCGATCAGCGGCAGCAGATCGCGCTGCACGCCTTCTCGCGAGACGCCGCTGTTGCCCGAGTCATTGCGCACGGTGACCTTGTCGAGCTCGTCAATGAAGACGATGCCGGTCTGTTCGGTGATTTCAATCGCCTTGCTGCGGATCTCCTCTTCATTGACAAGGCGCGCGGCTTCTTCGTCGCGCAGCAGCTTGAAGGCGGTCTTGATGGGCAGGCGACGGGTCTTCGTCTTGCCGCTGTTCATGTTCGAGAACATGCTCTTGAGCTG
>CAYWMC010000100.1:0-7705 GCA_964459345.1 uncultured Klebsiella sp.
GCCAGGGCCAGTTGGCGCTCGATCTCCACGCCCTCATCGGCGAACTCCGGGCGCAGGTCCTGCAGGATGGTGTCGGCCAGCTGCCGGTAGCGCGGGTCGGCGGGCATTTCCAGATAGGCCTGGCGCTGTTCGGCAGTCCAGGCAGCATCGCCGGCCTGGCGGCCAATGAGGTCGGCGAAGGTGAATTGCGGCACCAGCGAGATGGCGTCATAGGTCTGCTTGAAGCGCAGATTGTTCGGATTGGGCGTGTTGACATAGGCCACCGGCGTGTCCAGTCCGAAGGGCGTGCGGTGCGGCGCCAGCAGGCCCACGGTGATGCGCACGCTCTGGCGCTTGTCCGGCAGCGGCAGGGGCTCGGCGATCTCGGCGCGCGTGGCGGTGAAATGGTCGATCAGGTCGGTGTCCAGGCCTTCCAGGGACGGGTAATCCAGCAGGGTGCCATTGAACTGGGAATAGGCCGACTCACGGAAGTAGTAGGAACCGCCCTCGGGCTCGTAATCATCCCGGAACAGCACCACAGCGACCGGCGCCTCCATGTCGCTGGTGTCGTTCTGGCCGTCGCGGAAGGGGTTGTCGTTCTGCGCGCCACCGCCTTCGGCACGAGCGGCGCCCGTCAGGCCCAGGTCATCCGTCATCTGCGGGGTGGGCAGTCCGAAGAACTGCACATAAATCAGCAAGGAGAAGCACAGCAGGCCGAGCACCGTGAAGTGATAGGGCAGGCGGCGGTGGTTGTTCTCCATCATCAGCAGGCCCGCCATGGCCAGCACGGCGCCGCAGCCCATGGCCATGAGGATGGAGCTGGGGTCGATGCCGCGCACCAGGGCAAAGTCACCGATGAAGAAGGGGCGGTGGATCATGCCCTGCCGGTGGGCGGCCAGGGTGATCACGAACGCCGTGGCGACAAACAGAATCTCCACCACGCGACCCACACCGGAGCGCTGGGCCACGCAGCGCAGCAGCGCGCTCAGGGTGGCGCTGAACAGGAACCACTGCAGCACTTCCCCCAGTTCGTAGGTGGCCAGCGGACCGAGCGCGCCGGCCAGGGCGGCACTGCCGGTGAGCAGCGCACTCAGGCCCACGCCGAGCGCCAGGCCCAGCACGCCGAACAGCGCAATGACACCAAGGCGCAGGTCCCGCAGCGGCGGGCGCGCAATCAGCTGATCGATGAGGACGCAGGCCAGCAGGCTGCCTGCGAACGCTGCCCAGGAGCCGCTGGCACTGGTCAGTGCGATGCTCAGCACCCAGTAGCTGGAAGCGACGATCACGGCCCGCAGGCTGGAAGGCAGCAGCGGGTTGACAGCGAATTCCTTGTTCATGATGCAAGACTCACAGTTTGTTCATGCGCTTGTCGAAACTCTGTCCGGTATGCCGGTCTACCACCAGCGTGGATTCTACAAGCTGACCGACTTGCGTCAACAAAGCACTCAAGTCGGCCAGCGCGGTGCTGTCCTGGCCCTGGGGCGCGCTGCTGTACAGAAGACGCTGCCAGCGGCCCGGCGGTTCACTCTTGCGCAGGCCATCGGTGGCCAGCACTACCGAGAAGCGCACGCGGAAGCGCGCCGTGCTCTGGCGCAGCCTTTCCAGCCAGGGGCCGGACTCCGCCGCGGCAAACACGATGCAGTGCAGGGGGCCCTGATTGCCCCAGGTCTGCAGGAAGTGATCCAGTCCCCACGGCAGCGCACCGTCCAGCGCGCGGGAGCTGGCGATCCGCTCAAGCGCTTCCTGGATATTGCTGGTCGGGGTGTCGCTGCCATCAGCGCCGAACAGCCAGTCGTCCCCCAGGGCGCCGGATTCCACCGCCACCCGCGCCACGGCCGCGGCGGCCTCGTCGTGGGGGCCGGACACCAGATAGGCCAGGGTGCGGCTGCTGTGATACACGCTGCGCTCGGCCAGGCGCACGTTCAGATGGCGGTTGCGGGCGTAGACCTTCCAGAGGATGTTGCGCACCGAATCCCCCGGCACATAGGGCCGGATCTCCATGCGATCGCCTTCCGGATTGCCGCCGGGATCGGGGATGCCGTCCTCTGCGGTCAGCGAGCGCAGCAGCGGCAGCGCCTTGATGTTGCCCGACTGCGGCAGGGCCAGCAGCTCCCCCTCCTGGGTCACGCGCCAGGTAAAGCGGCTGAAGCCCAGCACATCGCTGACGGTGAAGCGACGGGTGATGCTGGCACTGCGGCAGCGCCGCCGCGGAATGATCTCTTCCTCCCAGCGCTGTTCGTCTTCTGACAGGCGGTTGCGGGTGCTGATCGCGTCGGGGTACACGATCTCCCAGCGCACGCCAATCAGCGGCAGCCACGGCATGGTGGACAGTGTGAAACCGGTTTCATTGGGATAGCCGGATTCCACCTTGATGCGTGCCACATGGCGGCCCAGCAGCACCTGCATTTCCAGGTGCTCGCGGATCTGGTGGCGCAGAATCAGCCCGCCCAGCAGCACGATCACCGTGGAGAAGCACACGATGGCCAGGGCGCAAACGGCCAGCGCGAAGACCACCAGGTCCATGCGGCCGTAGCCGAAGACGCGCAGGGCGGCCAGCGTAATGACCAGCACTGTCAGGCCCTGGGCGGTCAGAGGAAAGCGCTCGCGCAGCAGGGTCAGTACACGGCGCAGCGACCGGACTATGGTCGTGGCGCCGTGGTGGCTGTCACGCTGTTCACGAGCGGGGCTCAGAGGCATGTGCCGTCCTGTTCAAGGCCAGATCCAGGCCATGTAGCCGAAATATCCCAGCAGCAGCACGGTGCCCTCCGGGCGGCTGAGTGTGCGTCCGCTCCAGGCCATGGGCAGCAGGATGACGGCGAAGGCGGTCATCACGGCATAGTCCACATGGGTAAACCCGTCACCGGAAAGAGGCGTGATCAGCGAGGCGATGCCCAGAATGGCAAGGATGTTGAAGATGTTGGAGCCGACGATGTTGCCGATGGCGATGTCGGACTCCTTGCGGAAGGCCGCCACCACGGAGGTGGCCAGCTCGGGCATGCTGGTGCCGATGGCGACGATGGTCAGGCCGATGATGGCTTCGTCCACTTCGAACACGCGGGCGATCTCCACGGCACTGTTCACGAACAGCATGCCGCCGCCGATCAGTCCCGCCAGGCCTGCCACGATCAGGCAGACGCAGAACAGGGTTCTGTTCTGCAGCGTCAGGGCTTCCGGGGGAATCTCGTCGAGCCCGGCATCTGGTCCCGCGCCGGAAGTGCTGCGGTAGCTGTAGACCACGAAGGCGACGAGCCCGGCCACCAGCAGCAGGCCGTCCCACAGGCTGATCGAGCCATCCAGCGCCAGCAGCCACAGGGCGACTGAAATCACGATCATCTGCGGGATCTGTTCCCGCAGCAGAGAGGGAGTGACGTGCATGGGCCGAATCAGCGCAGTCAGGCCGAGTATCAGGCCGATGTTGGCGATGTTCGAACCAATCACATTGCCCATGGCAATGGAGCTGCTGCCGGCCAGCGCCGACTCCACGCTCACGGCCAGTTCAGGGCTGCTGGTGCCGAAGGCAACGACGGTCAGGCCGATGACCAGAGGGGTCACGCCCAGACGCAGAGCCAGCGCTGAACTGCCTCGCACCAGGCCTTCAGCGCCGACGACAAGAATGAGCAAACCCAGGAAGAAGTAAACGAATGTCAAAAGCACTGTCGAGAATCCTGCAGGTTGAAAGTAGGAAAGACGTCTGGACGTCTGCCGGGACTGCGCCGCCGGCGATGGAGCCGGAATCCTAGCATGAGGCTCTGCCGTTCACCGAAGGGATTTGCGCACTTGCTGGAGATTCAGCCGCAGGCTGCGATTGTTGAAGGCGTGCACGATCAGCTCGTAGTTCAGCAGCTGGGGAATCTCGATGATGGCCATGGCCACCAGCAGTCCGCCGCCATACAGGGATTCCCCGGAAGCCAGCAGGCCGAGTGCCGTCAGCCCCGCGAGAAGTGTCACCGTGCCCCTTCCCCAGCGGCGCAGATAGAAGTGCTGGGCGCCCAGAAAGAACAGCAGATTCAGGCTCATGTAGACAACGGGGCTGCGCCGGGTACGCAGTTCCAGGAGGCCGAATTGCGCCCGCGCGGGCTCGTCGAGCAGGGCCGCCTGCTCCCGCAATTCGGTCTCTTCCAGATTCAGTTCCTTCGCAGAGAACATGCCCACCGGCTCCCGGGATCGTGAAGGCGCATCATGCCGCCTGAAAACGCGTCTGCCAGACGATGACGCCCGCCAGCAGCAGCAAACCGGCCACATGATACAGCGTGCTCAGCGGCGACCACATCAGCAGAACGCCGCTGGCCAGCAACATGGCGGCGAGCAGAGGATTGAGCGCCTTTTCCAGGCGCCACTGCAACAGGCCGGCAAAAGCATACAGTCCGAAGCAAGACCAGAAGAAGACAGAGATCCGTTCTGGCCAGGAGCCGGTAATCAGCGGCGAATAGGCGAACAGCACCGGCACCAGGTACAGGCCTTTGGCCAGTTTCCAGGACGTCATGCCCGTCGCCATGGGGCGGGTGCCGGCGATGCCTGCCGCCGCGAAGGCTGCCAGACACACAGGAGGCGTGACATTGCTGTCCTGGGACAGCCAGAAGATGATCAGGTGGGCACTGAGCAGCATGCTGGCCAGCACAGTTGGGTCCAGCAGTTCGGTACGCAGCAGCTGGCGCATCTCGATGGGCATCTGCGTCACGGCCACCAGCGGGTCGCCCCCGAACAGGCTCAGGGTGGCGCGCACGGATGTCGGCAGGTCCGGTGCCTGCAGGGCCTGCAGCAGGTAGTCCTGGGCGATGAGGTCATAGATCATCGGCGCCGAGAGGGTTGCCAGCACGATGTAGGACGCCGTGACGGGCAAGCCCATTCCCAGAATCAGCGAGGCCAGCGCCACCAGCACCAGGGTGATGAGCAGGCTGCCCTGTGCCCATTCCACGATCATCATGGAGAAGGCGTTGCCCACGCCGGTGGTAGTCACCACATTGATGATCAGCCCTACGGCCACCAGCAGCAGTGCCGTCATGGCACTGTTCTGCACGCCGTCAACGGTCGCGTCGAAACAATCCTTCGCTGACATCGGCGTGGACGACAGCCAGGACGAGACAACAGTTGCAGCAATGGCGAAGACTGCTGCCAGCAGCGCGCTGTAGCCGATGACCAGTGCACCCACCAGCACCCCGAGCGGGATCACGAACTGCCATCCCTGCTTGAGGACTTCCCGTATGCCGTCACTCTTCTCGACATGCTCTGCGCCCAAGCCAAGGCGCTTCGCCTCGATGCGCACGAAGAAAGCGACGGTGAGAAAGTAGAGCAGGGCAGGCAGGATGGAGACGGCGACGATCTGGGAATAGGGCAGATTGGTATAGCCCGCCATGACGAAGGCGCCGGCGCCCATGATCGGTGGCATCAGCGCGCCCCCGGTCGAGGCGGCCGCTTCCACGCCGGCGGCAAACTGTGCGGGAAAGCCCGAGCGCTTCATCATGGGGATGGTGATCACGCCGGTAGACACCGTGTTGGCCACGGCAGAGCCGGACACCGAGCCCATCAGCCCCGAACCCACCACCGCCACCATGCCGGCTCCTCCGGTGAAACGGCCGGCCAGAATGCTGGAGAGCCTGACGATGAATTCTCCCGCCCCGGACTTCAGCAGGAACGAACCGAACAGGATGAACATGAACACGTAGGTGGCCGAGATATAGGCGGTGCTGCCGAACATGCCTTCGGCGCTGAAGAAGCTGCGGTAGAGCACTGTTTCCATGCTCAGGCCGGGGAAGGCGAACAGGCCCGGGATATAACGCCCGAGGAACAGGATGTAAGCAAGAGCCACCAGAATCAGGATCGGGGTAAACCAGCCGGTGGTGCGGCGCGTGAACTCGATGGCCAGCAGCACGGCAATGCCCGACACCACATAGTCGGCCGCGATGAATTCCGCCTCCCGCGCATAGAGGGCGTCCTCGAAAAGAATCAGATAGGTGGGCACCAGTACGGCCAGCACCGCCAGGGCGATGTTGATGCCCTTGGTCAGCTTGCTTTGTCCCGCGCGCTCGTTGCCGCTCAGGGCGCACAGCGCGCAGAAGCCGCCAAAGTGGATGGCGGAGAACCACAGTTCCGAGAGCGACGCGAACAGGTTGGTGTAGACGTGGAAAAGTCCGAACAGAAAGGCGCCCCAGCGCAGCATGGGAGACTTCATGGTGTCACTCCGGAATCAGATGGGGCGGAATGTCGAGGCCGCGTTCGCGGTAGTAGCGCAGCGCGCCCGGGTGCAGCGGGGCGGCCAGGCCGCGCAGGGCAATGTCCAGCCTCATGTCCTTGGTCGCCGCGTGGATGTCCTGCATGGTGCCCAGGTTCTCCCAGATCATCTTCGTCACCTGGTACACCACTTCCTCGGGAATGTCGTCACGCACCACCAGCACATTGGGCGAGGCGATGGTACGCACCAGCGTGTTCTGATTGGGGTAGACGCCAGGCTGGAATTCATAGACGTCCCAGAGGTTGTAGCGGCTGTTCAGACGCGCCAGTTCGGCGTCGGAAAAACTCAGCAGGGTGATGCGTTCGCCCATCTGTGCGAATGCCTGGGTGATGGCACTGGTCGGCGCTCCGGCGGGCACGTTCATGCCCACCACATTGCCGTCCTGCATGGCACTGGCGGCGCCTTCATAGCCCATGTAGGCCATGGTCATGCCCTGCTCGTAGTCGATGCCCAGGGTTTCCAGAATGAAGCGGCCGGAGCGGTCGGCGCCGGAGTTGCGGGCGCCCATGACAAAGCGCTCACCCTGCAGGGTGCCCAGATCGCTCAGGGTGCCGTCCTTCACCAGCGAGGTCAGCAGCACGAAATGCTCCACGTTCAGCCACAGGGCGGCAACACTGCGCATGCCGGTCTGCGGGCTGCTCACTGCCCCCTCGCCGTTCCAAGCCCACGCACCGAATATGCCCTGCAGGATGGCAAACTGCGCCTCGTTGTCCCGCATCAGTTTGAGGTTCTCCAGCGAGCCGGCCGAGCTGATGGCCGACAGCGAGATATTGTGCTCGGGCTGCAGCTTCGACTTGGAGATCGTGGCCATGGCCACCCCGATGGGGTAATACGCGCCGCCGACGGTGGCAGTGGTCAGGATGTAGGGGCGGTTGGTGCTGAGCCCTTCGGAACAGGCGTTGACCAGCACCAGAATCAGAAGCATCAGAGCGGCCTGGCGCAAGGTCCGGGTCCGTGCGTGCAGGGCCGTTGGCCGGGGCTTGGAGTCGCGGTCATTCCACATGTCGATTTGTTCTTGTTCGCGTTGGTCCGCCCTTGCCGGGCGGGCCTTCTGCTTGGTTTTTCGAAGCTCGGGAGCGGCAGATCCGGCCTCCCGGAGGAAGGCCGATGTAAGCACAGATTCAGCCGAAGAACCAGTAGCAGGCGACGATCGCCGTGCTGATGCCGGCGACGTCTGCGGCGAGGCCGAAGGGGGCTGTCGCTCAGAACTTGTGCGACTGCAGCCAGTCTTTGAGGGCGCTGTCTATCCGACCTTGCCACCCGGGTCCGGTGGCACGGAATTCTCTCAATACGGCAGGAGACAAACGGATGCTGATCCGCTCTTTCGTTTCGAGTGCAAGGGGTCGTCCGCGACCAGCGCGAACAAGAGCAGCTCCGCGATACTCGTCAGCCACTTCAAAGAAGCGGCTGTCGAGTTCCGGGGCATCGTCCGGATCAACCCAGGTGTTTCGCAAATCTTTCTTGTTCTCGCTCATTGGCTTTCCTCATACTGATGAT
>CAYWMC010000101.1:0-7692 GCA_964459345.1 uncultured Klebsiella sp.
GAAGCAGTCGTCCTGCCGGATGTCGTGATCCAGCGTCACTGCAAGTTGCGCAAAGTCATCATCGACCGCGGCTGTACTGTTCCCGAAGGCACAGTGATTGGCTACGACCGCAAGCAGGACATCAAGAACGGTTACCGGGTGACTGCCAAGGGCGTCACGCTGGTCACTCGCGAGATGCTCGGGCAATCGGTGGGTGGGATCTAGGAAGAAAGCTGCATGCATATTGCGATGATTGCCGCGGAGAACGGGGCATTGACGGGCGGCAAGGTGGGCGGGATCGGCGATGTGATCCGGGATGTTCCCCTCGCACTGGCCGCCCTGGGGCATCAGGTCTCGGTCATCACGCCAGGGTACCAGTCGCTGGCGCAGCGCAATCCGTCCCGCTTGCTGGGCGCGGTGGAAGTGGCATTCTGCGGCCACGTCGAGCGCGTCGAAGTGTTCAAGGTGGAACCCGCTGGTGCGGCGAAGCCGGCCGCTCGTCGCGGCAAGGGCACGCCCAGAACGGGCGAGGTCGCCCACTATGTGCTGGAGCATCCGCTGTTCGGCGCCTGTGGCGAAGGCGCCATCTACTGCAATGACCACTTCGGTCCGTTTGCCACGGACGCCCACAAGTTTGCGCTGTTCTGTGTCGCCGTCTGTCAGATTCTGACCGAGCAGCGCATTGCCGGCATCGACCAGCTGCACCTGCACGACTGGCACGCCGCCATGCTCGCGATCCTGCGGCGTTACATGCCGCAATACAGGGCGCTGCGGGCCCTGCCCACCGTGTTCAGCATCCACAATCTTTCGCTGCAGGGGGTGCGTCCGCTCTCCGGCGATGGCTCATCCCTGCACAGCTGGTTTCCTGAACTGACACCTGATCTTGGCCGCATTCAGGACCCGGCCCACTGGGACTGCGTGAACCTGATGCGCGCCGGCATCACCTTGTCGGACCGTGTGCATGCGGTGTCACCCAATTATGCGCGGGAGATTCTGATTCCCACCGACCAGGCCCATGGGTTCATCGGCGGGGAAGGGCTGGAGAAGGATCTGCAGGCGGTGCATGCCGAGGGCCGGCTGATCGGCATTCTCAATGGCTGCGACTACCGCCATCCGCCGGCGCCACATCGCACACGCGTGCAGCTGCTGGACTTGATCGAGAGCTCGCTGCTGGAATGGGTGGGCGAGCGGCACAGTGTTCCCGCCGCGCATTACCACGCACAGCGCCAGGTCGCCCAGTGGCGCAAGCGCCGCAAGCCGGTCAGCTGCACGCTGACCTCGGTCGGGCGCGTCACCGGCCAGAAGGCGCGCTTGTTCATCGAACCTGTCAGCGATGGCAAGGGCGGGGAATGCAGCGCTCTGGACCGGCTGCTGGCAGACCTGCGCGATGGCGTGTTCATCATGATCGGCAGTGGCGAGGAGCAGTACGAACAATTCTTTACGGCGGCCATGGCCCGACACGACAACTTCCTGTTTCTGCGCGGCTTCTCGGAAGCGCTGGCCGAGGCGCTCTATGCGGCTGGCGATCTGTTCCTGATGCCCAGCAGTTTCGAACCCTGTGGCATCAGTCAGATGCTGGCCATGCGCGCCGGTACCCCGTGCATCGTCCACCATGTGGGCGGTCTGCGTGACACTGTGATTCATGGCAGCAACGGCTTTGCCTTCACGGGCTCGACCCCACGTGCCCAGGCCGAGGCGATGCTGGACTGCGTGCGGCTGGGCTGCGCCACCATGGCCAAGCCGGCGGCGTGGGCTGCACTGCGCAAGGGCGCGCTCGCAACACGTTTCACATGGGACGAAGTAGTGCGGCGCTATGTCAGCGAACTCTATTCGCCGCTGGTCTGAGCATCCTACATGTCTGAACTGCAGCGGCGTCTGATTCCCTTCGTCTTCGTGTTCATCTGGAGCACGGGCTTCATCGTGGCGCGCTACGGCATGCCCTATGCCGAGCCGATGACCTTCCTGTTCCTGCGCTTTTGCGGCGTGCTGGCCATCATGTTGCCGCTGTGCCTGCTGGCCAGGGTCCAATGGCCCGGGCGCCGGCAGATCGCGCACATTGCGCTGGCCGGCATGCTGCTGCAGGCAGGCTATCTGGGAGGCGTGTGGGCGGCGATCAAGCTGGGCATGTCCGCCAGTCTGTCCGCCCTGATTGTCGGTCTGCAGCCCATCATTACTGCCTGGCTCGGGGCACTGGTGGCCGAGAAGGTCTCCGGGCGACAGTGGCTGGGGCTGCTGACAGGGCTGGCGGGAGTCGGCCTGGTGGTAATGGCCAAGTTCTCGCTGATCGGCCTGACCATGAGCAGCCTGCTCCTGTGTCTGCTGGCGCTGGCCAGCATCACCATTGGCACGCTCTACCAGAAGCGCTTCTGCCCCAGTTTCGACCTGCGCGCCGGTTCGGTGATTCAATTTGGCGCCTCGGCGCTGCTGTGTCTGCCTTTCATGTTTGTGTTCGAGACGCGGGTAATCGACTGGCAGCCCCCCATGATTGCGGCACTGCTGTGGTCGATCGTGGCGCTGTCCATCGGGGCAATTTCGCTGCTGTTCATGATGATCCGCGACGGGGCGGCGACACAGGTCACCAGTTATCTTTATCTGACTCCCCCGGTCACTGCTGTCATGGCCTGGGTGCTGTTCGCGGAACCCATCACCCTGACAACCATGCTGGGCACGGCATTGACAGTGCTGGCTCTGTTGCTGGTGCTGCGGCCTGCCCGTTCTGGTCTTTTGCCGGCCGACAGGCTATAAAACCGTACAGCCAGCCACCAGAGGTCACCATGCTTCGTATTGCCACTCCGCTCATTCTCAGTGCGTTCCTGTTTGCCTGTTCCGAGCCCGCGCCCACTGACGCTGCTGCCACGGCAGCGCAGGAGTCGCCTGCGGCGCAGTCACCGGAGAGTCCCTGGTCGCTCGTCGAAACGGTCACGAAGACGGGCGATGAGATCGTGATTCCCTATCGCAAGTATGTGCATCCCAATGGTCTGACGGTGTTGCTGCACGACGACGATTCCGATCCTCTGGTGCACGTCAACATCACCTACCATGTTGGCTCTGCCCGCGAAGAGCCGCAGCGTTCAGGTTTCGCACACTTCTTCGAGCACATGATGTTCCAGGGCTCGGCCAATGTGGGCGACGACGCGCATTTCCAGATCGTCACCGAGGCTGGCGGCACGCTCAACGGCTCGACCAGTACCGACCGCACCAATTACTTCCAGACCGTGCCGGCGAACCAGCTGGAGACCATTCTGTGGCTGGAGGCCGATCGCATGGGCTTTCTTCTGGAGGCCGTCACCCAGGAGAAGTTCGAGATCCAGCGCTCCACCGTGAAGAACGAGCGCGGCCAGAATGTGGAGAACCGGCCCTACGGGCGTGTGTATGAGGCCCTCATTGCCGCACTGTACCCCAGCGGCCACCCGTACTCCTGGCCCGTGATCGGCTATCCGGCCGATCTGGACGCCGCCACGCTGGATGATCTGCGGCATTTCTTCCTGCGCTGGTACGGACCCAACAATGCCACGCTGATTGTGGCCGGCAATCTGGACGAGACAGCCACTCTGGCCATGATCGACAAGTATTTCGGCACCATCCCCACCGGTCCGGCCGTGGAACGCGCCGTTGCACAGCCAGTGACGCTGGATCAGGACCGCTATGTGTCCTACGTGGACCAGAACGTGCGTTTCCCATTGCTGGTGATGAGCTTCCCGTCGGTGCCGTATTCCCATGCCGATCGGGTGCCGCTGCAGGCGCTGGCCAGCATTCTGGGGGGAGGGCGCAAGTCGCTCTTCTATCAGCAGTTCGTGCTGAGCAACCGGGCCATCGACGCCAGTGCGTCCAACAGCGCCCAGGAGCTGGGGGGCATGTTCAGCCTGGAAGTGCAGCCATTCCCCGGGGCGGATCTGGCACAGTTCGAGACGGATATCCGGGCCATTCTTGCCGGTTTCAGCGCCGAGTCCATCAGCGATGAAGACCTGGAGACCTTCAAGGGCCAGACCGAAGCGGCGCTGATCAACGCGCTGGAAAGCGTGCAGGGCAAGGCCTCGCGCCTGGCGCTCTACGACTATTTGCTGGACAACCCCAATTATCTGCCGCAGGAGCTGGAGGCGTTGCGCAGCCTGACCAGGGACGATGTGCTGCGGGTGTTCAATCAGTACCTGGCGGGCAAGCCGGCCGTGCTGCTGAGCGTGCTGACCAAAGAGGCGCCTGACGCGCCGGCGCAGCCAGACAATTTCGCGCCAGTGCCGGCGCTGCGCGTCACCAGTTCGGCGCTGGATACGCTGGAGCCGCGGCCCGTTGCCGACACCTTCGACCGCACACAGCGCCCCGGTGCCGGCCAGACGCCGCTCGTGGAAGTGCCGCCGTTCTGGCAGCAGACCCTTGCCAACGGCGCCGAGATCATCGGCACCGTGAGCGACGAGATCCCCAGCGTCACCCTGCGTCTGAACTTCCGCGGCGGCCATCTGCTCAATGATGCGCAAAGCTGGGGTCTGGCGCGCTTGACGGCAGCCATGCTCAACGAGGGCACGCAACTGCTCAGTGCCGAGTCTTTCGAAGCCGAGCTGCAGAAGCTGGGCAGCCGCATCACGGTCAGCGCCAGCCGCGAAACCATCCAGGTCAGCGTCAATGCCCTGAGCCGCAATCTGGCGCCGACACTGTCACTGCTGGAACAGCGCCTGCTGCAGCCGGTGTTCACGCAGGCCGATCTCGACCGCCTGCGCCGCCAGCAGATCGAATCCCTGCAGGCCAATCGCGAAGAGCCCAGCGCTATTGCGGACCTGGTGTTCGATGGCCTTCTGCATGGCCGGGAGCACGCCTTCGCCGTGCCGGTCAATGGCAGCATCGAGACATTGGAGGCCATCACGCTGGACGACGTGGAGGCCTTCCGGCAGACGGCTCTGGCCACCGGCGCGCTGCAGATCGTGGCGGTAGGCGCTGTGGAGCAGGACTCGCTGCTGCCGGCTCTCGCGTTCCTCGACAAGCTGCCCCGGGAAGCGCCGGCTCTGCAGCCGCAGCCTGAACTGCCGACCCATGCCGGCAACACCCTGTATCTGGTGGACAAGCCGGGTGCCGCGCAGTCCGAGATCCGCATCGGCTATGTCACGGACATGCCCTGGGATGCCACTGGCCCCTACTACCGTTCGTCGCTGATGAACTACGTGCTGGGCGGCGCCTTCAGCAGCCGCATCAACCTGAATCTGCGGGAAGACAAGGGCTATACCTACGGCGCCCGCAGCGGCTTCTCCAGCACCAGCATTCCGGGGCCGTTCACGGCGGCGGCCAGTGTGCGGGTGGACAGCACGGCGGATTCCGTGCGGCAGTTCGTCAACGAAATCACGGCCTACCGGGACACTGGCATTACCGACACCGAGCTGGCCTTCACCCGCGCTGCCGTAGGACAGCGCGATGCGCTCAACTATGAGACGCCGGGGCAGAAGGCTGGCTTCCTGGGTCGCATCATCGAGTACGACCTGCCAGCGACCTTCGTGGATGAGCAGAGCGCCATCATCAATGCCATCAGCCGTGACGAGATCAATGCCCTGGCGCGGGAGGCCCTGCCGTTCGAGAAGATGGTGCTGCTGGTGGTGGGGGACAAGGCGGTGATCGGGGAATCCCTGACCGCGCTTGGCTACCCGATCGTGGAACTGGACAGTGCCGGGGCTCCGGTGAATTGAAGACTCCGCCCCGGCGCCGCACGCCCGTCAGTTTCGATACGGACAGGAATTTCGATGACCTTGCACCGCGCTTCGCCCGGAATGTCTACGGGGGCTTGAAGGGCGCTCTGCGTCTGGCAGCGCTGCGCCGCGACTTTGCCGTGCAGTGTCCGCAGGCTCTGCTGCCGGCAGACGGGCGCCCTCTGCGCGTGCTGGATGCCGGTGGCGGCCAGGGTCAGTTCGGACTGCAGCTTGCTGCCTGCGGCCATGACCTGACCCTGTGCGACATCTCGGGCGAGATGCTGGCACTGGCAACGGCCGAGGCCGCTGCGCAGCAGCTGACCCAGGTCGAGTTCCTGCATTGCTCGATTCAGTCGCTGGCAGCCCAGGTGCAGGCCGGGCAGCGGGCCAGTTTCGATCTGGTGATCTGCCACTCGGTGCTGGAGTGGGTGGTGGATCAGCAGGGGCTGCTGCACGACCTGCAGACGCTGGTGCGCTGCGACGGCCTGCTGTCGCTGACCTTCTACAACCGCCACGGCCTGGTGATGAAGAATCTGCTGCGGGGCAGGCGTCCGCCGATTCTGGACGCCGCTTTCGTGCCCAGTGCCGGCAGTCTCACGCCCACCCGGCCGCTGGACCCGGTGCAGGTGTTGCAATGGCTGGATGACGCGCACTGGCAGCGCCTTTGTCACAGCGGCATCCGTGTCTTCCACGATCTGCTGCTGACGGAGGAGGGGCGTGCCATGCCGGCCGACGCCCTGCTGGCCCTGGAGCTGGAATTGTCGCAGCAGGACCCCTATCGCGCGCTGGGCCGCTATCAGCATGTGCTGGCGAAGCGGCTATGTCCTGGCAGGCAAACAGGGTAGAATCGCGCCTCGTTTGCCGGCCACCCTGTCTTGCCAGCATCACCCCTTCCACGCGACACGCATTTACGACATCGATGGCTCTCATGAAGACACTGCAATTGAACAAAGGCCGGGAGTCGTCGCTTCTGCGTCGCCACCCCTGGATATTCTCCGGCGCCATCGACAAGCTCACGGGCAGCCCTGCGCCTGGCGAGACCATTCGTGTCTGCGACGCCAGTGGCACACTTCTGGGATTGGCCGGCTATTCGCCCAGTTCGCAGATCCGGGCGCGCATGTGGAGCTTCGACGGCAAGGAGTCCATCGACGCAGCCTTCTTCGAGCGCCGCCTGCGGGCCGCCATTGGCCGCCGTCAGGCCATGCTGAATGACCCTCTGCGCACCGGCTGTCGCGTGGTCTACGGCGAGTCCGACGAACTGCCGGGTCTGATTGTCGACCGTTACGGCGACTTCCTGGTGTGCCAGTTCCTGTTCGCGGGCGTAGATGCCTGGAAAGCCGAGATCGTTTCGCTGCTGCACACCCTGCTGCCATGCCGCGGCATCTACGATCGTTCCGAGGCCGCCGTGCGCCAGCGTGAAGGGCTGCCGCCGGAGCAGGGACTGCTGTGGGGTGAAATGCCACCCGAGCTGGTGGAGATCAACGAGAACGGCAGGCTTTACGGCGTCAGCATCGCCCACGGCCACAAGACGGGCTTCTATCTGGATCAGTACGACAATCGCGAGTTGCTGCGCTCCTTCTCGGCTGGTCGCTCCGTGCTGAACTGCTTTGCCTACACCGGCGGCTTCGGCATTGCGGCATTGCAGGGCGGCGCCAGCCACGTGCTCAATATTGACTCATCAGCGCCTTCGCTGGACCTTGCCGCCGGAAACTTCCGCCGCAATGGCTTCGAGGATGATCGCTACAGCTTCCAGTGCGCCAATGCCTTCGAGCTGTTGCGTGAGCTGAAGCAGGCCGGGCGGCAGTTCGACATCGTGGTGCTTGACCCGCCCAAATTCGCCGAGACCAAGGCCCAGTTCAAGCGCGCTGCGCGGGCTTACAAGGACATCGCGCTGCAGGGCGCGGCACTGCTCAGCCCCGGCGGACTGCTGGTGAATTTTTCCTGCTCAGGGGCCATCGATCTGCCTCTGTTCCAGAAGATCACCGCCGACGCTGTGCTCGATGCCGGGCGCACCGGTCAGATTCTGCACTATATGCACCAGGCGGCG
>CAYWMC010000102.1:0-7691 GCA_964459345.1 uncultured Klebsiella sp.
ACTCCGGGTGGCGCGGACGGTAGTAGTTCTTCGCGGCAATGCGCTGACCTACGTCGGAATAGAGATACTCCAGATAGGCGGCCGCCACTTCTGAGGTGCCGCGACGTTCGGCGATGCCTGTGACGACGGCAACCGGCGGCTCGGCCAGTATGGTCACCGACGGCACGATGATCTCGAAATTCTCCGGGCCCAGTTCGTTCACGGCCAGGAAGGCCTCGTTCTCCCAGGAAATGAAGACATCCCCCACGCCGCGCTGCACAAAGGTAGTGGTCGAGCCGCGGGCACCGGAATCCAGCACCACGACATTCTTGTACAGCGCGCTCACGAAGGCCTGCGCCGACTCGGCAGTGCCGCCGGGCAACTGCAGGGCATAGCCCCACGCAGCCAGATAGTTCCAGCGGGCACCGCCAGAGGTCTTGGGATTCGGCGTGATCACACCAACGCCCGGCTGCACCAGGTCATCCCAGTCTTCGATGCCTTTCGGATTGCCCTTGCGCACCAGAAACACGATGGTGGAGGTATAAGGAGAACTGTTGTCCGGCAGCCTGGTCTGCCAGTCGGCGGGCACCTTGCCCGAGAGCTCGGCCACGGCATCGATGTCATAGGCCAGGCCCAGTGTCACGACGTCTGCTTCCAGACCATCGATGACCGCACGGGCCTGGGAGCCGGAGCCCCCGTGGGACTGATTGATGGTGACGGTTTCGCCTGTCTTCTCTTTCCAGAAGCGGGCGAACTCCGGGTTGAACTCCTGATAAAGCTCCCGTGTCGGATCATAGGAGACATTGAGAAGCGTCTTTTCCTGCGCCAGCAGCGCACTGGACTGCAGCACAGCCACAGACAGAAGGGTAGTAACAAGTAGTCGTTTGAAACGCATGATGCGGTGCTCCTTGGCGCAGGCTATGTGAAAACTGGCGCCACGGTAGCAGCGAGGCTTCGCCGTCCGAACCAAGAAAAACAGCAAAGCTTATGCATGGAATCGAAATACCCGGCTTCTGCGCCGCGGGCTATACTTCCGGCACTCCATTTCCTCTTGCTGCCCGGAAGCCTCCACTGCCATGAAGTACTGCCAGCTCTGCGCCGGACTGATCACCCACCGTGTTCCCCCTGGCGACGACAAGCTGCGCCACTGCTGCCTCAGCTGCGATGTGGTGTTCTACGAAAACCCCAAGAACATCGTGGGCACCCTGCCCGTCTTCGAGGACAAGGTCTTGCTGTGTCGCCGCGCCATCGAGCCGCGCTATGGACTCTGGACGCTGCCCGCCGGCTTCATGGAGAACGGCGAGACCACCTTGCAGGGGGCCGTGCGCGAGACGCTGGAGGAAGCGGGCGCGACTGTGCAACCTGAAGATTGCTCTCTCTATACACTGTTCAATCTGCCCTACATCAACCAGGTCTACTTCTTCTTTCTGACTGCGCTGCGTTCTCCTGACTTCCATGCCGGCACGGAAAGCCTGGAAGTGGCCTTGTTCCGCGAGGACGAAATCCCCTGGGATGCCCTGGCCTTCTCGGTCGTGAAAGTCACGCTGGAGCAGTACTTCGCCGACCGGCGCAGCACACAGTTCCCGGTGCGGATGTTCGACATGCACTACTCCCCGGAGCGGCAGGTACGTGCCACCCTCATCAGCAGCAGCCCCGCCTTTTTCATTAAATCTTCATAAGCATTGATGTTTTTCTTGGTTCTGACGCACAAGCGCGATTGCTAGAGTGCCGCCCATCGCACACTACCCGTTCAGAACAATCAGGAGAACAGCATGAAACATTTGTATCGCTTTGCCGCGGTGGCCCTTTCATCCGGCGTGGCCTTGTCGGCCTTCGCGCAAAGTGGGGCACCGGGCACTGGCAACAATGCCCAGGGCAATCAGGCAGCAAATGGCGTCGAAGAGATCGTCATCACCTCGCGCCGTCGTGAAGAGATCGCGCAGGAAGTGCCGATTCCCGTGACCGTGGTCAGTGGCGACCTGGTGGCGGATTCCGGCGGCTTCAACGTGAACCGCATCAAGGAACTGATTCCGTCCGTGCAGCTGTATTCCTCCAACCCGCGCAACACCGCGTTGAGCATTCGCGGTCAGGGCACCACCTTCGGCCTGACCAATGACGGCATTGACCCGGGTGTGGGTTACTACATCGACGGCGTATTCTTCGCGCGTCCGGCCATCACCACGCTCGACTTCCTGGACATCGAACGCATCGAAGTGCTGCGTGGGCCACAGGGCACCTTGTACGGCAAGAACACCACGGCGGGCGCGTTCAATGTCACCACGCGCAAGCCGGAATTCGACAGCAGCGCCCAGCTTGAAGGCAGCACCGGCAACTTCGACTATGTGCAGCTCAAGGGCACTGTCACGGGCGGGCTGACAGAGAACGTGGCGGGCCGGCTCTCCTTTACCTCCTCCGAGCGTGACGGCACGCTGAAGAACATCCGCACGGGCGAAGACGTCAACAACCTCGAGAACTGGTCTGCGCGCGGCCAGCTGTTGTGGAACGTCAATGACACGACAGAGGCACGCCTTGTCACCGAACTCTCACGCCAGGCGCCCAATGGCTACGCGCAGGTATTTGCAGGTTCAGTCCGCAACAAGCGGTCCGAATACCGGCAGTTCGAGAGCATCATCGCCGCACTGGGCTACAACCCGCCGAGGGATCCCTTCGACCGCCTGATCGATCACAACACAAAGTGGCGTTCCGGCAATGACATTGGGGGCGCGTCCCTGAACATCGACACGGCGCTTTTCGGCGGCACACTGACATCCACCACCGCCTGGTACTTCTGGGACTGGCGTCCGTCCAATGACCGCGACTTCCTGGGCCTGAATGCGCTGCAACTGTCCGAGGCTCCCTCGGATCACGAGCAGGTGACTCAGGAGTTCCGCTGGGCAGGCGAGATCAATGATCGCGTCAGCGGCGTGTTCGGGCTGTTCGCAGTTCAACAGAGCCTGGAATCAGACCCGGTGCACCGCGAAGAACTTGGCCCGGATCAATGGCGCTTCGTGTCTCCCAACCTGGCCAGCGAAGCACAATGGCGCACCCCGGGCCTGCTGGATGGCTTTGGCACAAACAGCAGCCCCGGCCTGGAGACCTTCAGCGCCGCGCTGTTCGGCCAGCTGGACTGGGCCCTGAGCGATCGCCTGAGCCTGCTGACGGGCCTGCGCATCAACTACGACGAGAAGGAAGTGGATTTCCAGCGCACCCGCAGTGGCGGCATCCCGCTGGCCACGCCGGCCTTGCTGGCCTTGCGCAATGCGCAGTACAGCAACCAGGCGTTCAAGGCAGACATCACGGATGACAATGTCACTGGTACGCTGACCCTGAACTACGCCCTGCAGGACAACGTGAACGTGTACGGCACCTACAGCACCGGTTTCAAACCGGTGGGGCTGAACCTGGGCGGTCTGCCCACCGATGCCGGACGCATCATGACTGAACTGTCGATCATCAAGCCGGAATACGTGCAGCACTACGAGCTGGGGGTGAAGACATCACCGCTGCCCGGGGCCAGCCTGAACTTCGTGCTGTACCAGACTGACATCGAAGACTACCAGGCCCAGGTGCAGACGGCAGACATCGCGGTGAACCGTGGCTATCTGGCGAACGCCGAAGAAGTGCAGGTACGTGGCTTTGAAGTGGACGGCAGACTGCTGCTGGGCAACTTCACCTTTCAGGCTGCCTACGCTTACACGGATGGCAAGTACGTGTCGTTCATCAATGCCCCGCTGCCGCTTGAGGAAGTCGGCTCACCGGTGGCCTTCAAGGACGTGTCTGGCGGCAAACTGCCAGGGATCTCCCGCAATGCCGTGTCACTGGGTGGCGAGTATGTGCGTCCGTCGGCACTGTTCGGACGCAATGGTGAAGTGTTCGTCGCGCTGGACAGCTACTACCGCTCAGGCTTCTCCTCCAGCCCTTCGCCCTCACAGTTCCTGAACGTGGATGGCTATGCGCTGGTCAATGCCCGCCTTGGCTTCCGTGCCGACGCCAACTGGTCCGGTTTCGTGTGGTCGCGCAATCTGACGGACAAGGACTACTTCGAACAATTGCTGCCAGGGGCTGGCAATGCCGGCCACTATGCGGCAGTGCTGGGGGATCCACGTACCTGGGGAGCCACCGTTCGCTACGATTTCTGAAACAGTCGTTTCACCACCTTGATACACCGCCCACAAGGCGGTGTTTTTTTTGACAGCGCCTGACGTTCTGCGCTTCACTGAGGGCGTTCCACAACGCATCAGCAAGGCAAGCGCCTGCACAGGAGCCCGACATGACAAGAAGAAAAACGCTCTCCCGACGCACCTTCAACACTCTGCTTCTTGCCAGCACCGCACTGGGTGTCCTGCCCGGACTGCGCACGCCCATGGCCAATGCCCAGGAAACTCTGCGCATCGGCATCATCGGTTCGGGCCAGATCGGCGGCGCCATCGGCAAGCGCTGGGCCGAGGCCGGGCACCAGATTCTGTTCTCCTCGCGCAACCCTGACGAACTCGCGCCACTGGTGGCCGAGGCCGGGCCGAACGCCCAAGCCGGCAGCGTGGCCGAGGCCGTGCAGTTCGGCGACATCGTGCTGGTGGCCGTGCCCTATGGCGCCCTGCCCCAGGTGGGCGCAGACAATGCGGCGGCGCTGCAGGGCAAGATCGTGATCGACTGCACCAATCCGCGCGCCGACCGGGACGGCCCCATGGCCGATGAGGCGATCGCGAAGGGCACTGGCGTCGCGTCCGCGGAGTATTTTCCGGGCACCCGCCTGGTGCGGGCCTTCAATGCGGTGAGTTTCACGATGGTGGAGAACGAGCATCACCGGGAGGGCGAGCGCATCGGCATTCCCGTGGCGGGAGATGACGCCGAGGCCGTGGCCATCACCGAGCGCCTTGTGCGGGACGCGGGGTTTGACCCGGTTCTGGTAGGCCCACTGAGCAGCGCACGGCGCTTCGACCGGGGCACAGAGGTGTATGTGCGGGGCATGACGGCCGCGCAGTTGCGGCAGGCGCTGGCCCTGTAAGGACCGCGCCTGCTCTTGCACGTAGCGGCTTACTGCGGCGTGGCGGCTGACTGCAGCAGCGCGTCGCGGTTGCGCTCCAGCAGCGCCTCGATGCTGGTAGCGGGCCGGCCCGTCAGCACGGCTACTGCATCACTGGTGACGTCGAACGACGCAAAGCCTGCGATGGCGCCGCTGGCCTGGGGCTCGCCGCCCAGACCACGCACCACTTCGATGGGCTTGCCAGCAAGCTCGCTCGCGATGCGGGCGATGTCACTGCGCAGTACGGCGGTCGGGCCGGTAATGTTGTAGACCTTGTTCTCATGGCCGGCGGACGTCAGCACGCCGGCTGCAGCCGCCGCACAGTCCTCACGGGTGACGAAGGCCGTCGCAATTTCGTCCGGCTGCACTACCACCCGTCCCTCTGCCAGCATGCGCTGCGCCTGTCCCACCACATTGTCGGCATACAGATGATTGCGCAGCATGGTCCAGGCGACACCACTGTCGCGCAGGATCTGCTCGGTCTCGCGGTGCATCGCGGCAGACAGGGCGCGCACGTCGGTATTCTCGGCATCCACCGTGGAGGTGTAGACGATGTGGCGCACGCCTACGGCCTTCGCGGCGTCGATGGCGTTCTTGTGCAGTTGGGGCCGGTTGTCCGGGCCGGCACTGATGCTGATCAGGAGCAGGCGCGTGCCACCCTCATAGGCAGCGGGCAGCGACTCCGGCTGGGTGAAGTCGCCGAAGCGGGTGGCGGCACCACGTGCAGCGTAGGCCGACAGCTCCTCGGGGGTGCGGCTGACCAGAATCAGGTCCCGGGGGTCAACCCCGCGCGCCAGCAGTTCCTCCACGGCCAGTGCCCCTAGCTGCCCGGAGGCGCCGGACACGATGATGCGCTCGCGGGCTTCCTGAGCCATGCTGGCGGGCAACCAGAACATGGACAACAGCACGAGAGCAAGGAATCCAGCCGCCATCCGCGGCAGGCAGGGAAACAGCGAAGTCCAGCGTGTGGGCAGTGCAAGGGTCACGGCGAATGCTCCTGTGGCGTGAGTGATGAGCGCATGATGCTACAAGCGGCCCTGTGGCCGCTACGTGGAGACCTGCCGCGGGCGACTTCTCTGACACACCTTGCATGACCGCCGCCCCCGCTTGCGGGATGGTCAGAACCCTCGACAGGTGGTGATTCTCGCAGGTTCGCTGCGAACAAGATGCCGCTACTACTCTGCAAGCTTTTGTTTATAAAGGATTAAATCTCTTGGCACGGGGGTTGCTAAATCCACTGAAACCAACAAGCCCGGAGGCCTGCCATGAACCGTCCCCTGCCCGTCCTGATCATTCTCTGCACCGTCTTTTTCAGCGCCCTCGCGGGCACCTTCGCGTGGGCGGCCAACAATGAAGTCACCCGCACACTGGATGTGGATCTGGACAATGTCGACGCCCTCGTCATTGACGGCGGCGTCGGCACCATGGACATCGTTCCCGTGGCCGGCACCACCTTGCGCATCGAAGTGGAGATCGAAGGCAACCGCACCGGCCTGCTGCGGCGCAAGCGCGACGTCACCGACATCGAGCTGACACAACACCTGCGCAATGGCGAGCTGAGCATCGAGCTGACGGAAGACGACTTCGACGACATGGAAGTGCACTGGACCATCGAGATGCCGGCAGTGGCCATGACCAGCCTCAATCTGGCAGTGGGTCAGCTGATTGCCCGGGTGGGCGCCACGGCGCTGGACGTGAACGTCGGCGTCGGGCAGGCCTCTGTGACCGCCGCGCGTATCGACGCCGGGCACATCGAAGCGTCGGCCGGCGTTGGCAGTGCCACGCTGCATGGCGCGAATCGCAGCGACAGCCAGCGCGCATTTGTCTCCGAGAACGTGGACGGCTTCGGCGAAGGCACCTTCGACATGGAGGTCAATGTGGGCGTGGGGGAAGCGTCGGTGTTTCTGGTGGATGAGACGTGAACGGGGCGGTGCAGTCTCACGCTGTCTCTCATATGACCCGCGGACTAGCCGATAAACGACTAAGCTGGAAGCGAGCTATCTGAGAGCCGCGACCTGAGAAGCAACAAGGACGCCAGGGATTGGCGTGAAAACCTCGATGTAATTTTGAAAATAATCTCGAATTGCGATAATTTCCACCTGCCAAGGATTGCAAGGTGCACATCATCAGCAAGAAATTCCTGAAAGAGTTCGGGCAAGTGCATCCGGAAGCCGCAGGTCCCCTGCATGCCTGGCACCGAATAGTTGAAAGCAGTTCGTTTCAGACGTTTGCCGATCTGCGCCACACGTTCAACTCCGTCGACAAAGTCAGGGGATATTTCGTGTTCAATCTTGGTGGCAACAAGTTCCGACTTGTTGCTGCGATCCACTTCAACCGGCAGAAGCTGTACATCCGCGATATTCTGACCCACGAACAGTATGATCACTGGAGGCCATGAAATGTTGGTGATTGAAGAGCTCATCCACCACTACTCGGCACTTTGTACTCAGGTGCCGCTGCGCCCTGTGCGCAATGACGATGAGCATGTCCTGGCGGTGACTGTGCTCAACTCGCTTCTGGATGCTGGCGCGTCCGACGAGAACCACCCTCTCGCCAGTCTGGTGGAAATGCTGGGCGACATGATCAATGACTATGAGGAATCCCAGCTGTTGCAGTCCGCATCAACACCTGCTGGCGTGCTGCGGTTCCTGCTGCAACAGCACAAGCTTGCACAGTCCGAACTGCCGGA
>CAYWMC010000103.1:0-7682 GCA_964459345.1 uncultured Klebsiella sp.
TCTGGCAGTGGTGTTCCTGGAGAATTACCTGCTCAGCAGCGCGTCGCTGCGTTATGCACAGGCACAGGCTGTCATCACGGTCGTGATCGCCGGCGTGACCTTCGCCATGCTGCTCGCGCTGCTCAAGTTTGACTATGTGGCGCTGGGCAAGGTGTTGCTGAAGGTGACGCCCTTCGTGCCGGCGGAACCGGCCGGCGAAGCATTGCAGGCCGACGTCAGGCGCTTCCGCAAGGTGTTTGAAGAGAATCGTGTGTATCGCGAGCACGGGCTCACCATTGCCGGCCTTGCCGCCAAACTCGATCTGCCGGAGTACCGCCTGCGGGCGCTGATCAACAAGCATCTTGGGTATCGCAACTTCAATGCGCTGCTGCACGAATACCGCATCAAGGATGCCAGTCAGATGCTGTCTGATCCCGCCCAGCGGCATCTGCCGGTGCTGACCATCGCCCTGACGGTGGGCTATCAGTCGATTACGCCTTTCAACAATGCGTTCCGGCAGACCAAGAATCAGACGCCCACGGAGTTCCGCCGCAAGGCGCTGCAGGAGCAGTGACTGTGTGGGAGCGGGCTTGCCCGCGAACTCTGAGTTGCACTGGCCGGCGCCGGGAACTGTGCCAGCGATCGTTTCGCGGGCAAGGCCCGCTCCTACAGAGTGCGCACGCTTTTTCCACCAGTCAGGCAATTGACCAGCGACTCGGCCAGCAGGCGCGTGGCCGGGCCTACATTCTCGCGGCTGCTCAGCATCAGATGCAGCATGATCAGGCGCTCGCCGCCATCGGCCAGGGGCAGCTGCTTCAGCGTGCCCGCGCGCAGATCCTCGGCCACCCAGTCCTCCGGCAGAAACGCGAAGGCCAGCCCGGCCCGCAGAATCTTCAGACTGCTGGCGAAGTGACTGACTGTCCAGCGCTGTTCCGAGCCCAGCCAGCCGGCATTCTGCTCGCGCCGTTGTCCGGAATCCCGCAGCACGATCTGGCGGGCTGACTTCAGATCCCATTCCGTGATGCCGTCCGGGTCGCCCAATGCGACTGCCTCCTTGCACTCGTTGTGCGTGCGCTCCCGGAACAGCGGGTGGTCGGGATGGGCCACGGGCAGCATGCGGATCAGCTTCACCGGCGTGCCGGTATGCCCGACAGGCACCTGACTGCCGATGACGATCTCGGCCTTCTTCTCCAGCAGCGCTTCCTCCGTGCCCGACAGGGATGTCTCCAGAATCCGTACCCGCGTGAACGGGTAGTGGGTGGAGAGGGCATCCAGCGCCGGCAGGATCAGGCGCACGTCCAGCAGCAGATCCACGGCAATGCGCACTTCCGCCTCCAGTCCCTGGGCGCTGATGCGGGCGAAGTCCTCCGTGACTTCGGCATGGCGCAGCAGCTCGGTGGCGCGGCGGTAGAGCACCTTGCCCTCCTCGGTGAGCACGGCACGCCGGCCTTCCAGCGTCAGCACCGGGCGGGGCAGCTGTTCCTGCAGGCGCGCGATGGCATAACTGACGCTGGACTGGCTCTTGTTGAGAGTCTCCGCCGCCATGGCGAAGGAGCCGGCGTCGACGACCGCCTTGAAGGCGGCCCATTGTTCCAGGGTGATGCGGGGAAGCTTCATGGCAGTCTCGCAAAAGTAATCGGATAATCCGATCATAACTTGCCAATAATTGCATTAATAGATCGGATTGTGCGGCCTATGATGAGTCCATCTTTCACACACCGCGCCCAATGCCGGCGCAAGGACTCAGACGATGACCACGTTGCTGCACATTACCTCCAGCCTTTTCGACGCCGCCGACAAACAGGGCGTTTCCACCCAGCTCAGCAATGAGTTGATTGCCGGGCTCAAGGCCGCGACGCCCGGTCTGCAGGTGCAGAACCGGGACTTCGCGCACACCCCGATTCCCTATCTCGACAATGCCTGGCTGGGGGCGCTGTTCACTCCCGCCGCCGAGCGCAATGACGAGCAGGCGCAGAAGGTGGCATTCTCGGACGCATTGATCGCCGAGCTCAAGGCCGCCGACGTGCTGGTGATCGGCGTGCCCACCTACAACTTCTCGGTGCCTGCGATGCTGCGCTCCTGGGCCGATCATGTGGCCCGCGCCGGAGTGACCTTCAAGTACACCGACACGGGCGCCGTCGGCCTGGCCGGCAGCAAGAAGGTGTATCTGGTCATTGCTTCCGGGGGAATCCATGAGGAAGGCGGCACCGATCACGTGCGCCCCTGGCTGCGCACCTTCCTCGGCTTCCTGGGCATGAACGATCTGGAATTCATCGTTGCAGGCGGCCTCAACATGGGCGAAAGTGCCCGTGCCCAGGGCCTGGCGAATGCCCGCACGAAAATCACTGCGCTGCTCGCTGCAGCCTCACAGGAGAACTGACCCCATGAGCACACGAAAAGTGGAAGAACTGCTGGTTGCCCGCGCCACCTCTGACGGTGACGGCGTGCGTCTGATGCGGGTGTTCGGCGGCCAGGATCTGTCCCGCTTCGACCCGTTCCTGATGCTGGACGAGTTCGGCAGCGAATCCTCCAGCGACTACATTGGGGGCTTCCCCTCGCATCCGCACCGCGGCTTCGAGACTGTGACCTACATGCTGGACGGCCATATGCAACACCGCGATCACATGGGCAATGTGGGCGAGCTGCGCAATGGTGACGTGCAGTGGATGACGGCCGGGTCCGGTGTCATTCATTCGGAGATGCCGCAGCAAAAGGAAGGTCGCATGCGCGGATTTCAACTGTGGCTCAATCTTGCTGCCAAGGCCAAGATGCAGCCGGCGTCCTACAAGGATGTACCTGCCGCTGACATTCCCGTGATCGCCCGTGCCGCCGGACACATCAAGGCAATTGCCGGCGACGTGCAGGGTTCCCAGGGCGCCTTGCGTGGTCACATCAGTCGTCCGGACACGCAGCCAGTGTATCTGGACATCGTGATCGACAAGGGCCCCTACACGGAAACCTTTGCGATTCCCGAGGGTGACACGGTGCTGGTGTATGTCTACGAAGGCAGTGCCACGGTGGGTGGCACAGTGGTGGGCAGGTCACGCATGGCGAGACTTTCGAAGCAGGGTGATGTGGAGATCAGCGTCGAGGGTCCTGCGAAGCTGTTGCTGATTGCGGGCAAGCCGCTGCGCGAGCCGATCGTGCACTACGGTCCCTTCGTGATGAACACCCGCGAAGAGATCGAACAGGCACTGACGGACTATCGCAACGGCACCCTCACAGCCCCTCGCGCTTACTGACCGCCCAGTTCGGAATACACGGCACGCAGGAAGCGTTCCGGGTTGCCGTGCACAGCGTCGTAGGCGGCAGTGGGCGTTGCAGCAGCCACCTGTTCGTAGGTCATGCCGCTGGCTACCAGCGGCCGCACCTTGTTGGCGATGTCTTCCACCATGTCGCGGAAGGCAATGACATCCGCCCGGTCGGACAACTCACCATGGCCGGGCACGATGATGGTGTCCGGGCCGGCGGCCGCGATGATCATGCCCAGCGCGCCGAAGGTGCCTTCCAGTGTGCCGCCGTTGCCCTGATCGATAATGGGATAGGCGCCGGTGCGAAAGACATCCCCGGTGTGGATCACATTCGAGCCGCGGAACACGATCATGCTGTCACCGTCGGTGTGTGCCGGAGGCAGCGGAATGGCGCTGATCTCCTCGCCGTTCAGGTACACGGAAATCTCGTCGTTGAAGGTCAGCACCGGCAGGGCGACGCCCGGGTACTGGGCCTGCATGCGCACACGCACTTCGTCGCGGGCCACGATGGGAATGCCCAGACGGCCGATGTTCTCGTTGCCGCCCACATGGTCGCCGTGCACATGGGTGTTGATCAGAAAGCGGATCGGCCCGTCACTCAGGCTGCGGATCGCCGCCATGATCTTCTCGGTCAGCGGGGCGAACTGGTCGTCGATCATCACGACGCCGTCCTCGCCGATGGACAGCCCGACGTGTCCTCCCGCGCCCTGCAGATAGTAGATGCCATCGCGCACCTGATGTGGAATGACTTCCACAGTGCTGTAGTCAGTCTGGGCCTGGATGACGCCCGCAAAGCTGGTGCCGGCGAGCAGTGACAGTGCGAGCAT
Organism: uncultured Klebsiella sp.; assembly: GCA_964459345.1. Classification (GTDB taxonomy): domain Bacteria; phylum Pseudomonadota; class Gammaproteobacteria; order Pseudomonadales; family Pseudohongiellaceae; genus UBA5078. The sequence goes on from CAYWMC010000103.1 coordinate 4,058, forward strand.
TGACTTGCGGCCAATCAGGTTCTTGCGCATGGGGTAGCTCCTGGTTTTTGTAATGTTGCGGGGGCGTGCCGGTGGGCAGCAGCCGTGCATTCCTGAACGCTCCGGAGTATAAACCAGACACGCCACCCGGCGGCAATCCTCCCTGCAGACAGGAACCTCCATGACAATGACAACAAGAAACGTGATTTCCATTCTGGCTGTTGCCAGCAGTGCCGTCTTCGCCAGCGCCATGCAGGCGCAGAATGCCGCGCCACCTTCCCCCGCCGCGATTGTGACGGCAGACCAGATCAGTGCGCAGCTTGAGCGCTCGGTGGCTGGGGATATTCTGGACACAAAGGTCAACGAAACGGCTGTGAAAGGCGGGCTGATCCGTGTGGGTATCGTGCATCGCTCCGCGCCCGAAACCCGGGCACTGCTGCATGACGACCTGACGGAGATCTATCAGATTCTGGAAGGCACCGGCACGCTGGTGACGGGTGGCAGCATGGAGAATCAGCGGGCCGTATCGGACCCGCCCAATCTGGGCGACACCCCCAGCTACTTCGTCACGCAGGTCGGGGGCGATGAGCAGGAAGTCGGGCCGGGGGATGTCGTGATCCTGCCCGCCGGAATTCCCCACCGCTTCAGTGCCCTGGCGGGCACCATCTCTTACATCATCTACCGCTTCGAGGTCAGGCCAGCGCCTTGATCGCATAGTTGCTGCGCGGGAAGTGCACGGCCACCTGGCCGGCGCGCTCGTCTTCCCGCGTCAGCACCACTTCATACTCGTCGATCCAGGCCAGCAGACCCTCGGTCGGGTCCATGCCGTAGTCCGTTGGCTGCACGCAGATGCGATCCCCGGGTTGCAGCTCGGGCAGGGCGGAGCCGGTACCCGACATGACAGCGACAGAGGCCTGCGCGATGGCCAGCGCCTCCGTGCTGCTGATCTCCGTGCTCTGGCCGTAGCCGAAAGCCTTGATGGCCTCCATCCAGCGCTGCACGGCCGGGAACTGCGCGAACAGCTCGCCGATCACGGGCTTGGTGGCCACGAACCACAGAGGGTGATAGACAGCGAAGTCGGCAATGCAGGCACTGTTGCCGAACAGATAGGTGCTGCCGATGCTCAGCTGCTTCTCCAGATTGCCCAGGAACAGCATGAAGACATTGCGCGCTTCGGCCGGTGCCAGACGTGGCATTGGCGCCCCTTTGCGCATGGCGGCGCGGTCGGCCACGAAGGCCTGCAGTTCCGCTTCCTTGCCTGCGAAGGTTCTGGCAAGCACTTCCGGAAGAAACGCCAGGGGCACTGCCGCATTGAACAGCACGGCGTCGGCCCACGCGGCCACCGCCTCTGCGCTCATGGCGGCGTGTGGGGGGTACAGATTGGGCATGGGCGACAGGCCATTGAGCTTGCGGGCGATCAGGGCCGTGTCGCAGTAGATGTCTGCGCCGATCTGCAGAAGCGGCGTCTTGCGATAGCCGCCCGTCAGGGCCAGCACATCGGGCTTGGGCATGATGCGCGGGATGATGACCGACTTCCACGTCAGCTGTTTGGCTCCCAGGATGCAGCGGATCTTTTCAGCGAAAGGCGACGCGGGGTAGTGATGCAGGATGATGTCGGACATGGAGAGCCTCGGTTGAATGAATCAGCACCCGAGGATAGAAGGGCACCAGGGGAATGTCCAACCCGCATTTGCCCCATGGCGGCGAATAAAAGGAAATATACATATCGCTATATATTCTTTTTTAGAATAAAAAACGCCCCCTATAATGCCTGCCAATTCGATACAGGCAGGTAGTAGAAATGGATTGGCATGGGTATTTGTCTCTTGGTTTGACGGCGGGCGCAGTCCTGCTTCTGGTCTTTACGCGCCTGAGTCCGCACTTCGTGCTGATGGCAGCGCTGACCATTCTGAGTGCCACCGGCGTCCTGACGGCAGCAGAGGCTCTGTCGGGGTTCGCGAATTCCGGACTTATCACGGTGGCAGCGATGTTCGTGGTGGCACAGGGTCTGCACGCCTCGGGGGGCATCGATCTGCTGGTCAACAAGCTGCTGGGCCGTCCACGGACTGTCCGCGCTGCATTGTTGCGGCTGTTCCTGCCCGTTGTCCCGCTCAGTGGCTTCCTCAACAACACGCCCGTCGTCGCCACCATGATTCCCGCCATCAACGCCTGGTGCAGGCGCATCGACATCGCCCCGTCCAAGCTGATGATTCCTCTGAGTTACGGGGCCATTCTGGGTGGTTGTCTGACCATGATCGGCACCAGCACCAATCTGGTCGTCAATGGTCAGTATCAGGCGCTGACCGGAGAAGAAGGCTTCTCCATCTTTGCCATCACGCCAGTGGGGCTGCCTGTGGCCATCATCGGCGTGGTCTTTCTGATGCTGGTAGTGCCCCGGCTGCTGCCCGATCGCCGGGAACAGAAACCCTTCGGCAATATGCGCGAATTCACGCTGGAGGTGGCCATTGACCCGCACGGTCCGCTGGTGGGGCTGAGCGTTGAACAGGCCGGTCTGCGCAACCTGGAACGCGTGTATCTGGTGGAGATCGACCGGCGCGAGAGCATCGTCACCGCCGTCCCCTCTGAAGAGATTCTGCGCGGTGGCGACCGCCTGGTGTTTGCCGGCGAGACGGAAGCCATTTCCGACCTGCTGCGTATCCACGGCATCGTGGCGTCGATCAACCCGGCCAAGGCGGCGTTGTCCGAAGACCGTGCGGAACGGCGTCTGGTGGAAGTGGTCGTGTCGCAGTCCTGCTCCTCCATCGGCGAGACCATCCGCAGCTCCCGCTTCCATGACCGCTACGGTGCCATCGTGCTGGCCGTCGCCCGCAATGGCGAGCGGGTGCCGGGCAATCTGGGCAACATCATCATCAAGCCGGGCGATACCCTGCTGCTGGAAGCGCGGCCCGTGTTCGTCAGCCGCCAGAAGTACAACAAGGACTTTCTGGTGATCAATGACCTGGACACCGTCCAGCCACGCCACAGCAAGGCTCTGCTGGCCTGGGCGATTCTGCTGGTGCTGGTCACGGCAGCGGGCCTGGACGTCATCAGCATGCTCAACGCCTCGTTGCTGGGGGCAGGGATCATGCTGCTTACGGGCTGTCTGTCGGTGAGCCAGGCGGAGAAGAGTCTGGACCTGACGGTGCTGATCACCATCGCGGCGTCCTTTGCACTGGGTGCGGCGCTGGAGAAAACCGGCGTGGCTGCAGTGCTGGCGGAGAATATCGTGGGCCTGAGCGGCGGGCGCCCCTGGTTGTTGCTGTTGCTGACCTATGCGGCGGTGTCGCTGATGACAGAGACCATCACCAACAACGCTGCCGCCGTGATCATGGTGCCGATCGTGCTGGCAATGACTGCGCAGGCAGGCCTGAATCCCGAGCCCTTCATGCTGGCGGTGATGATGGCGGCGTCGGCCAGTTTCGCGACGCCGCTGGGCTATCAGACCAATCTGATGGTCTACGGCCCCGGGGGCTACCGCTTCAGCGACTTCATTCGGGTGGGAGTCCCGATGAACTTCGTGATCGGCTTCGCCACCGTAGGCACGCTGCTGCTGCTCTACCCGCTCAGTTCAGGCTGAACACATACACGGCATTGCCCGTGGACGGGTAGGTGATCTCCGGTGTCACCACCGAAGGCACCATGCGCG
>CAYWMC010000104.1:0-7612 GCA_964459345.1 uncultured Klebsiella sp.
AGACGGAGCACGGTCCAGTGACACATTCGGGAAATTCACTGAATTGCGGATATTGCCGTTCTCCAGGAAATCCATCAGCTGATCGGCTGCCATCACCGCACAGTTGTCCTCCGCTTCGTCCGTGCTGGCGCCGATGTGCGGCATCAGAATCACGTCGTCGCGGCCGATCAGTTCGGCGCAGGGGAAGTCGCTCACATACATGCGCAGCTGCTTGCGGTTGAGGCCATCGACAATCGCCTGCGTGTTGACGATCTCATCGCGGGAGAAATTCAGCAGGCACAAGCCTGGCTTCATGTTGGCGATGGCGGCGCTGTCGATCAGATTGCGGGTGGACTCCAGTACTGGCAGGTGCAGGCTCACGAAGTCGGAGTTCACCAGCAGGGCGGTCAGGTTCTCGATCTTGCGGACCTGATTCGGCAGGCGCCACGCGGCATCCACGGACAGGGCAGGGTCATAGCCCAGCACCTTCATGCCCAGACTGATGGCCATTTCGGCAACCAGCGACCCGATGGCGCCCAGACCGACGATGCCCAGCGTCTTGCCGGCGATCTCCGAACCCTTGAAGCGGCTCTTCTCCTGCTCCAGCAGTTTGGACATGGCTGCGTTGTCTTTCATCTCGAACAGAGAATTCACATAGGCGATGCCAGGAAGAATGCCGCGTGAGGACAACAGCAGGCCGCAGAGCACCAGCTCCTTCACGGCATTGGCGTTGGCGCCGGGTGTGTTGAACACCACGATACCCTTGTCGGTATAGCTGGCGACGGGCACATTGTTGACGCCTGCGCCCGCACGGGCCACGGCTTTCAGATTGGGATTGGCATCACTGTCCTGCAGCTTGTGGCTTCTGACCAGGATGGCGTCGGCTTCGCTGAGTCCGGCGCCAACTTCATAGCTGCTGTTGAAGCGGACGAGGCCCTTGGGGGAAATCTGGTTGAAAGTCTGAATCTTGTACATCGCGAGTACCTTGAATGCGCTGTTGGCAGCGTTCTGGGCGCGTCTTGAGCGGACAACTTCATCAAAGCCCTGGGTGAATACAGGAGCACGGAGGACAGGAAAAAGGATCGATCGGGATACGCGCCGGGGTTTTTAAAGGCGCACTTTATATCCCGAAATGCGCCGGAATGCCAGCCTTTGGTGCATGCAGCCTGCGTTGAAAATGGCACCCTGCAGGGATGTTTCTCGCTCCGTCGCAATCGGGCTATCATGCGTCGCATCGCGGGCTGCAGGCCCGTCTACCGGGAGTACGGCGCGTGCCGGATCTGATCGCAGGAGTGCCCCAGGACGTCACCATCGGCGCTGTGCCAGTCCAACGCGTTCTGGGTCGCAATGCCGGTCCCATGACTGGCCCGGGCACCAACAGCTATGTCATTGGCGAGCAGCGGCTGGCCGTGCTCGACCCCGGCCCGCTCGATGATCTGCACCTTGAGGCCCTGTTGCGCTGTGCTGCGGGGCGGCCCATCGACTGGATATTCGTGACTCACACCCACGGCGACCATTCCCCGGGCACAGCGCCGCTGCAGCGGGCGACAGGCGCGCAGGTGGTGGGTCTTCTGCCACCCGCCGGCAGCGGGCAGGACCCGAGTTTTGCCCCGGCACGGCTGTTCAGGGGTGACGAACACATCGACTGTGGCGAGTTCACCATGCGCCTGGTGCACACGCCCGGCCATGTCTCGAACCATCTGTGTTTTCTGCTGGAGGAAGATGGGCTGCTGTTCACTGGCGATCACATTCTGGAAGGCACGACCCCCGTCATTCTTCCGCCCCATGGAAGCATGCGGGACTATCTGCACTCCCTGGAAGCACTGAAGCGCCTGCCATTGCAGGCTCTCGCACCGGCCCACGGGCGGGTCATGATGCAGCCCCTGCAGGTTATCGACACCCTCTTGCGCCACCGCCTGCGAAGGGAGCAGAAGGTGCTGCGTGTGCTTGCCGCGCAAGACACGGCCTTGCCACTGGAGGCGCTGGCACTCCAAGTCTATGACGACGTACCCGTGCAGTTGTTGCCCTTGGCTTGCAGGACACTGCTGGCCCATCTGCTGAAGCTGGAGGAAGACGGACGCGCCATCTGCGCCGTGCAGGGCTGGTCCGCAGCGGTGCCGCATGAACACTGAGTCCGGCTGGCATCTCTACCTGATCCGCTGCCGCGGCGGGAGTCTGTACGCGGGCATCAGCACCGACGTGGAACGGCGCTTCGCAGAACATGTGCGCGGAGGGCCGCAGGCGGCGCGATATCTGCGTGGCAAAGGCCCGCTTGAGCTGGTATACAGGGTGCCAGCGGGCACGCGCTCGCAGGCTTCCATCCTGGAGAGCCGTGTCAAGAAGCTGCCACGAGAGCAGAAATTGCGGTTGATAGCAGGCGAGTTGAACATCGCGTTCCTGTGGGAAGATGCCCTGGCCGGGGACGCGCGAGGAGATAACAACAATGACCAAAGCCAGTGACTGGATGAACCTGTCGGCGAGTATCGCCGTGATCATGGGGATCGTGTTCCTCGGTCTGGAGATCCGTCAGAACACCGACATGATGCGCTCCCAGACACGCGATGCCATTTCCGAGAAGCAGATGATGTTCTCGGAGTGGGTGGCCACGGAAATAGAGCTGGCCGATACCATCGCCAAGGTCACGGCCGGCGAGCCACTTACCCCGGGCGAGGCCGTGCAGCATGCCTATTTCCTGGCCGGTGTGTGGCGTGAATGGGAGAATTCCCACTACCAGTTCGAGCAGGGCCTGTTCGACCGCGATGAATTCGAGCCGCGCATGAATCGCTGGGTCTCCACCATGCGCGTGAAGGCGGTGCGGGATGCCTGGGTAGCCACCCGCATGAATTATTCCCCCTCATTCCGCATGGAAGTTGACCGCATCGTCTCGCAGTATTCCGATTCGGCCGAGGCTCTCGGCCCGCAGGCAGCAAACTGATGCTGGAAGGCAGGATTCCCGTCGGCATCAGCAGCTGTCTGCTGGGAGAGAAAGTCCGCTTTGACGGCCAGCACCAGCTCGACAACTATGTCGAGAAGACACTGGGCAAGTACTTCGAATTCCGCTCCTTCTGCCCCGAGGTGGCCATCGGTCTGGGCATTCCACGACGTCCCATCCGGCTGATCGCAGCGGGGGATGCCGTGCGCTGCGTGTCCACGGTGGACGAGACGCTCGATTACACCCAGGCACTCACCGACTGTGCCGACGCTCAGCGTCACTGGCACGCCGGTCTGTGCGGCTACATCCTCAAGAAGTCCTCGCCCAGTTGCGGCATGGAGCGCGTGAAAGTCTACGAAGCCCATCATGCGCGCCGCGATGGCGTGGGTATTTACGCCGCCACGCTGCTGCGCAATTTCCCGGACCTGCCTGTCGAGGAAGAAGGGCGCCTGGGTGACCCGGTGCTGCGCGAGAATTTCATTCAACGTGTCTATGTGCTGGCGCGCTGGAAGGCGCTGCTGGCGGAAGGGCTGACGGTGGGAGGGCTGGTGACATTCCACGCCCGTCACAAGCTCATTCTCATGAGTCACTGTCCAAAGACCTACCGGGCACTTGGTCCTCTGGTGGCCGGCACCACGAAGGCGACGCTGCCGGACGTGGCGCCAGCCTATCTGCGCTCGCTCATGGCAGGGCTGAAACTCAAGGCTACCCGCGGCAAGCATGCCAATGTGCTGCTGCATGTGCAGGGCTATCTGAAGAAGCAGCTCGACGCCGATGACAAGGCGGAGCTGAGTGAGTCCATTGCCCAGTACCTGCGCGGCCAGGTGCCGCTGATCGTCCCCATCACTCTGCTCAACCACTACTTCCGCAAGCACCCGAGCGACTACATTCGCGATTCCTGGTACATGCGTCCATACCCTGCCGAAATGAGCCTGCAAAACGATATTTGATGGCATGTTGCTTGTTTCTTTGTCGGCTGCGTGGCGGCAGGGCTATAATGCGCCACTTTTCAACGGCAGGACCGACAATGACAGGCACTACGGCAGCACTTGCCTCGGGCGTGCACTCCGACATCGATCACTACATGACTCAGCTCGGCCGGCAGGCGCGCGCGGCGTCACGCATGACTGCGCGTGCCAGCACGGCGCAAAAGAACGCTGCGCTGCGTGCCATGGCGGATGCCATTGCTGCGCGACGTGACGAGATCGGCAGTGCCAATGCCATGGATCTGGCCGCGGGTCGCGAAAAGGGTCTCGATGCCGCCATGCTCGACAGACTGGCGCTGACCCCCGCACGCATCGACGGCATGATCGAAGGCCTGTTGCAGGTTGCCGCGCTGGAAGACCCGGTGGGCGCCATCACCGACCTGCGTTTCCGCCCGTCCGGCATTCAGGTGGGCAAGATGCGTGTGCCCCTGGGCGTGGTGGGAATCATCTACGAGTCGCGTCCGAATGTGACCTGCGAGGCCGCCAGTCTGTGTCTGAAATCCGGCAATGCCGTGATTCTGCGCGGGGGTTCGGAGGCGCTGCACTCCAATCAGGCTATCGCCCGCTGCATCAGCGCCGGGCTGCAGGCTGCCGAGATTACGGAACATGCGGTACAGGTTGTGGCCACAACAGACCGTGCGGCAGTGGGGCGGCTCATCGCCATGCCAGAATACGTGGATGTGATCGTGCCCCGCGGCGGCAAGTCCCTGATCGAGCGCATCAGCGCCGATGCCCGCGTGCCCGTGATCAAACATCTTGATGGCAACTGCCATGTCTATATCGACGACAAGGCTGACATCGACAAGGCACTGCGCATCGCCATCAACGCCAAGACCCATCGATACGGCACCTGCAACACCATGGAAACTCTGCTGGTGGCGCAAGGCATCGCCGCCGCCGTATTGCCGGACCTGGGAAGGGCTTATGCACTGGCCGGGGTGGAGCTGCGTGGCTGCGAGCGCACCCGGGCATTTCTGCCAGACATCCATCACGCTACTGAACTTGACTGGGGCACGGAATATCTTGCGCCCATTCTCGCCATCAAGGTGGTGGCGGACATGGACGACGCGATGGACCATATCGCCCGCTTCAGCTCTGCACATACCGAAGCGATCGTGACCGAAGATTACACACGCGCGCAGCGCTTCCTGCGGGAAGTGGATTCCAGCTCGGTGATGGTCAATGCCTCGACGCGTTTCGCCGACGGTTTCGAATACGGGCTTGGGGCCGAGATCGGCATCTCCACCGACAAGCTGCACGCCCGCGGGCCGGTGGGACTGGAAGGCCTGACCTCCCAGAAGTACATCGTGCTGGGCGACGGCCAGATCCGGGAGTGAGATGAACACGCGACGCATCGGCGTGCTGGGCGGCATGTTCGACCCGGTTCACCTCGGGCATCTGCAGCTCGCGTCTGTGGCACTGGCAGAACTGATGCTCGCGCAATTGCGCATGGTGCCTTGTCATCTGCCCAACCATCGCGGGCCGGCGACAGCCTCTGGGCAGGTGCGCCTGGCGATGCTGCGACTTGCCACGCAGAGCGAGCCGCGCATCGTGGTGGACGATCGCGAGTGTCTGCGCGATGGCATCTCCTACACCGTTGACACTCTCGCGGCACTGCGGCAGGAATTTCCCTCCGCTACGCTGGTACTGGTGCTTGGCGCCGATGCCTTCGCCGGGCTCGAGCGCTGGCATCGCTGGCAGGATCTGTTCACGCTGGCCCATCTGTTCGTGGTGAGCAGGCCGGGCGAAGAGAAACCCCTGACGCCGGCGCTGGCCCGCGAAGTGCTGGCGCGGGAAGTGCACAGCGCCGCACAAATGTTTGCGACATCGAGCGGCGCATGCTTGTTCAGCCGGCATCTGCACGTGGATATTTCGTCCACTGCCGTGCGCGAGGCGCTGCGCGCCAGAGGTGCCACGACGACGCTGTTGCCGCAGTGCGTGCGGGACTACATCGACACGCATGCGCTGTATACGGGGCAGTCCCCACACGATTTCTGAAACGACGAAAGACCAACCCATCGGAGCGGCCCGTGCCAGTCTCCAGCAACCATGAGGAAAGACCCGGTTTGAATACGCAACAGTTGTCCGCGCTGGCCGTCCACGCGCTCGAAGAAATGAAGGGGCAGAACATTGTCTGTCTGAATGTGCAGAAGCTGACGCCAATGGCCGATTACATGGTCATCGTCACCGGCACGTCGACGACGCATCTGCGCTCCATGGCCGATGAAGTGATCAAGCAGGCCAGAACCCAGGGGCAACCCGTGGTTGGCGAAGAAGGCCGGCTGCAGGCGGAATGGATTCTGGTAGACCTGGGGGCTGTGATCGTCCACATCATGCTGGCGCGCGCACGCGCGCTCTACAGTCTTGAGGATTTGTGGAATTTCGATTCCAGCGCCGCACAACAGGCGGCAAACAAGACGGTCAGGGATGAAGATTAATCTTGTCACCGTGGGCAGTCGCATGCCCTCGTGGGTTGATGAGGGGGTAGCGGAGTACGCGAAACGTCTGCCCCCTGAATTCGCATTGAGCGTGACAGATGTTCCGCTGGGCAAACGCGGCAAGGGCCAGGATGTTGAGCAGGCCATTCGCAAGGAAGCCGATGCCCTGCTGGCGAAAGTGCGGCCACAGGATCATGTGATTGCGCTGGAAGTCACCGGGCTGCGTCTGAGCACCGAAGCGCTGGCGCAGCGACTCGATGCCATTCGCATGGAAGGGCGAAATATTGTGATGTTTGTCGGCGGACCGGACGGACTCGGGCAGAGCGCATTGCAGCGCGCCGATGAAAAATGGTCGCTCTCGGCGTTAACATTGCCCCACCCATTGGTTAGAATCGTCGTCGCTGAGCAGATCTATCGCGCATGGACCTTGTTGAATGCGCATCCCTATCACCGCGCCTGAAGGGTGTGATGCAAAAGGTGCTGATAAAACTTTATCGTGAATTGTTTGTCTCAGAGTGAATCCAAGGACAGACTGAAGGGACCATGGCAGAAAAATTCAAGCTGAATGATCATGAGCGCGAGACCCTGATTTTCAACAGGCGCATGATCGTCGCTGGTGTAGTCGTCCTGTTGCTGCTGAGTTGTCTTGCTGGCTGGATGGTGTATCTCCAGGTCTATCGCTACGAATATTTCGCCGCACGCTCCGATGGCAATCGTCTGCACTCCCAGTACGTCTCTCCCAACCGTGGCCTGATCTTCGATCGCAACGGCGTTCTGCTGGCAGCCAACCGCCCCATCTTCAACCTCACAGTCGTGCGCGAGACGGCCAGCAATCTGGATGTCTCGCTGGATCTGTTGCGATCGGTCATCAATCTCAGCGACGACGACATCGAACAGTACCGCACGCGGCAGAGTCGTCGCGCAGTGCCCCACACGTCTGTGCCTCTGCGTTATCAGCTCACCGAAGAAGAGATCGCGGCCGTCGCGGTGAATCAGCACATGCTGCCGGGCTTCGCTGTCGAAGCGCAGCTGGTGCGCCACTATCCCTTCGCCGACATGTCGGCTCACGCCATCGGCTATGTCTCCGAGATCAACAAGGAAGAGCTGGAAGCGATGACGCCCGAGCAGTCGGCCAATTACCGTGGCACGCACCAGATCGGCAAGACCGGCGTCGAGAAAACCTACGAAGACATGCTGCATGGCCAGGTGGGCTACGAGACTGTCGAAAAGAACAACCGCGGTCAGGTGATGCGTGTACTGGATCGTACCGATCCGGT
>CAYWMC010000105.1:0-401 GCA_964459345.1 uncultured Klebsiella sp.
GCCAAGACCATCGACCGTATCATCGACGTGTTTCCCGCCGCTGAAAAATCCATGGTGCGCTCGATGCTCTCGGAATCCCTGCAGGCGGTGATCTCCCAGGCGCTGCTGAAGAAAACCGGCGGTGGTCGTATTGCCGCCCACGAGATCATGATCGGCACCCCGGCCATCCGCAACCTGATCCGCGAAGACAAGGTGGCGCAGATGTACTCCGCCATCCAGACCGGCTCGGCCGTGGGCATGAAGACGCTGGATCAGACGTTGAAGGAGCTTGTGCAGAAGGGCCTCATCACCAAGGAAGCGGCGAAGGCGAAGGCGAAGCAGCCGGATGCGTTCTGATTTGTGGGAGCTTGCTTGTGCGAGCGAGCCCTGTGTGGGAGCAAGCCTTGTGGGAGCAAGCCTTG
>CAYWMC010000105.1:411-7597 GCA_964459345.1 uncultured Klebsiella sp.
CGAACTGTCCATGCCCCGTGGGAGCTTGCTTGCAAGCGAACCGTTCGCGGGCAAGCCCGCTCCTACATTTTCGCCCCAAACCGCTGCGCCAGACTCTGGAACCACGTTTCCAGAATCAGCTGTGCGGCCAGGCAGTCCAGCTGCGCGGTGGATTCGCCGCGCAGTTTCAAACCCCGCGCTTCGAATGAGCTGAGACGCTCGTCCATCCCATAGCAGGCCTTGTCGTAGCGGCCGCTCAGGCGGTTGCCGAACTTGCGCGCGCGGCGCAGCAGGTCGCTCTCGCTGTCGTCCATGTTGTACGGCAGGCCCACCACGAACACATCCGGCTGCCACTTCTCCACCAGCGCGTCCAGCTGCACCCAGTCGGGAATGCCGTCGCGGGCGGGAATGGCGGTCAGCGGCGAGGCGGTGCCGAGCAGGGTCTGGCCAAAGGCGCTGCCGATGCGGCGCGTGCCGAAGTCGAAGCACAGCACGGAGAACTCGGCGCGTTTGTGAACCGGAAAGTCATCCATCACGAATGCCCGGCGAACGCGGACAGCTGACTCAGGCTGACGCCAAGAATGGACGCGGCCTGTTCGGCCTTCTGCGCGTGATTGTCCGAGAAAATCAGGTCCGGCAGTGCAGGGGTCGTGAGCCACACATTGTCGGTGATCTCGCGCTCCAGTTGTCCGGCATCCCAGCCTGCGCAGCCCAGTGCCACCATGTACTGCTCGGGGCCTTTGCCGGCGGCGATGTCGGCCAGAATGTCGCGGGACATGGACAGGCTCAGCTGCGGTGTCAGGGGCAGGGTGTATTCCCACTCGCGGCCGCTGTTGTGCAGGATGAACCCCTTCTGCTTTTCCACCGGGCCGCCGCTCATCACGTAGCGGCTGTGAAATTCGATGTCGCCACGGCGTTCGCCCATGTCGATGCCCAGTTCTTCCATCAGGTCGGCCACGCGCATGGTGGAGGGCTTGTTGATGACGATGCCCAGGGCGCCTTCCTCGTTGTGCTTCCACAGAAAGGTGACGGTGTGGTTGAACCACGGGTCCTGCAGATGCGGCATGGCGATCAGAAACTGATTGGCCAGGGTGCCGGGCTGGGCTTCATAGTAGGGGCCGGGGGTGTCGTCCTGATTCATGGTCGGCTCACTGACTGGTGAAGGAATTGCCCTGGTGGAAACGCCAGGTGCGGATGATTTCCAGAATGTCCACGCTGCCGCGCAGCTCTTCGGGAAACGGCTCGAAGGGCGCTGCAAGGCGCACGATCTCGATGGCCGCTTCGTCCAGCACACGCTGGCCGGAGGACTGCAGTATGCGGATCTCCTGCACCGTGCCGGTAGGGCGCAGGGCCACCAGCATGCGCAGGCTGCCATAGATCTGTTGTTCGCGGGCCTGCTGCGGGTAATTCAGATTGCCCACGGCTTCGATGCGCCGACGCCAGGAATCCAGGTAGAGGGCGTCGTGGCGCTGTTGGGTCGAGGCCGAGGAAATCGTGTACTTGCGCGGCCGCTTGGCATAGGCCTGCTGCTGCGAGTCGAGCTGCGCCTGCAGGCTGGCGATGGCCAGGCTGAGTTCCTCGGGCGTGGCGTTTTCCGACAGCGGCGCGTCGGTCTCGGGCGCCTCGTTCTCCAGTTGCTGCTCGATCGCCTGATCCGCTTCCTGCACGCTCAGAATGGCCAGATCGCTGGGCTCGGTCTGGCGGTTGGGCGCCGGCTGCTGCTGCACCGGGTCCACCTGCTGAATGATGTCGTCGTGAAAGGGCGACACGAAGGGCGTGCTGGGGGCAGCGGCCTCGTCCAGCGTGCCACTGCCGATCTGGTTCTCCTGGGCGATGTAGTCGGCCTCGTCGGGCCGCACGTCGCTGCGGTACTGGGCCAGGGTGATCTCGATGGCGGGCGCGCTGTTGGTTTCTTCCAGATAGCTGAACCCCACCCCGGCAATCAGCATGATGTGCAGACAGGCGGAGAGGAAGATCGTGAAGCCGAAACGCTCCTTGCTCAGATCATTGTCCGGGTTCATGGGCCTCGTGCGTGCAGCTTGCGTTCGATGGCGGTCATCAGGTCGCCGGCGATGTCCAGGTCATAGGCCTTGTTCAGCTCGCGGACGCAGGTGGGGCTGGTGACGTTGATCTCGGTCAGGTAGTCGCCGATCACGTCCAGGCCCACAAACAGCAGGCCCTTCTCGCGCACCACGTCCTTCACCTGCGCAGCGATCCAGCGGTCGCGCTCGGAAAGCGGCTGGGGCACACCACTGCCACCGGCCGCCAGATTGCCGCGGGTCTCGCCACGGGCGGGCACCCGTGCCAGGGCATAGGGCACGGGCTCGCCGTCCACCAGCAGGATGCGCTTGTCGCCGTTGACGATCTCGGGGATGAAGCGCTGCGCCATGATGGGCGTGCGGCCGTGGTTGGTGAGAGTCTCGATGATCACGCTGACATTCGGATCGTCCTTGCGCAGGCGGAAGATGGACGAGCCGCCCATGCCGTCCAGGGGCTTGAAGATCACGTCGCCGTGGGTCTGGTGAAAGCCCTTGAGCACGCCGGGGTTGTTGCTGACCACCAGGGGCGGGCAGCACTGCGGGAACTGCGTGGCAAAGAGCTTCTCGTTGCAGTCGCGCAGGCTCTGCGGGCGGTTGACTACCAGCGCGCCGTCCTTCTCGGCCTGCTCCAGCATGTAGGTGGAGTAGACGTATTCGTTGTCGAAGGGCGGGTCCTTGCGCATCAGGATCACGTCGAGATTGCCCAGCGCCTCTTCGCTGGCTTCGCCGAACTGGTACCACTGCCTGTCGTCCCAGGCCACACTCAGCTCGCGCATCAGGCCGTACGCCACGCCGTCGCGCAGGAACAGGTCGGACTGCTCCATGTAGAACAGCGACCAGCCACGTTCCTGGGCGGCGACCAGCATGGCCAGGCTGGTGTCCTTCTTGTAGTTGATGCTCTGAATGGGGTCCATCACGATGCCGAGGCGAATGCTCATAGCGGGTCTGGGTTCCTGTGGGGGGGCTGCGTGCCGCCGTGCTGATTTGGGGCTGATCATACCCGAAGACGCGCAGCGGATCGACGCGGCACGCGATTCGCGGGAACGCCGGGCCTGTGCTAGTTCTTGAAGTGCAGCATCGACGCTGCGCATTCCCCTGCAAGGAGACCGGCATGGAAGCCCGCACCCGCCATACCCCCGATCCCGCCTCCGGGCACGTTCCCCATGATGGCTCACCCCCGCCCGCTGGCACGCCGCCGGCACTGGCAGGGCAGAGCACCGCCGGCCTGCGTGTGCTGCTGGTGGACGACAGCCGCACCATGCGGGAATCGGCCCGCAGCCTGCTGGAAGACAGCGGCTGCCAGCTGACCCTCGCCAGCAATGGCTTCGAGGCACTTTGCCAGGTGGCCGTCCTGCGGCCGCATCTGGTGTTCATGGACATTGCCATGCCCGAGCTGGATGGCTTTCAGGCTTGTGCGCTGATCCGCGCCTCGGCCCGGCACGGCGCCACGCCGGTGGTGCTGGTGTCTGCCAACGACGGGCGTCTGGACCGCGCCCGTGCCGAGCTGGTGGGGGCGCAGCGTTACATCCTCAAACCCTTCCGCAAGGCCGATCTGCTGGCCGCACTGCGGGAGCTGGTGCCGGGCGAGGCGGCCGGTCGTGGCCCGGACAAGAACACTGACGAGCGCTCTGCCGGGCAGGGAGGCGTCGATGGCACGCGTGCTGCTGATTGACGATTCGCCCCTGCAGCGCTGGGTGCTGTGCAGGCAGCTGGAAGCTCTCGGGCATGAGCCGATCCCCGCGGAGTCCTGTGCGCAGGCACTTGCCCGAGTCGCCAATACTGGCGCCCAGGAGGCCGGTGCAAACGTCCATGCCGCGGACGTGGCGCTGGTAGCGCTGCCCCTGAGTCAGCACAACGGTTTTCAGTGCGGCATGTTGCTGCGTGAAGCAGGCGTGGGCGCCGTGCTGCTGCTTGCGGATGTGCCCCGTGCGACAGATGCCTGGTGGGCCCGCAGTCTGGGGCTGGGCACGGCCGATGGCGCCTGGTCCGTGCTGCTGCGGCCGCTGCCCCTGCAGACACTGGCACAGGCGCTCGCCGCCGTTGTGGAGGAGTCCCGCCATGGGCAGTCTGCATGATCTGGCGCTGGAGGCGCTGCGCAAGGCACTGCTGAGCCGCACCGAGGCCTTGTTGCGGACACTGGAGACTGTGTTCGAGGAGCGCTCCCTGCAGGCAGCGCTGCAGGCCCGCCGGCAACTGGCCGAGCTGCGGGCTGTGGGGCGCTTTCTGGAGGAGCGTGCCCTGCAGCGCGAGTGTGTCCAGCTGCAGCGGGTGCTGCTGGCGCAGGGCCATCAGGTGATGCAGGGCGTGGCGGAGCCGCAGTCGCGGCCGCTGCTGCGGCTGGCGCTGCAGATTCACTGGCATGCACACACCCTCGCGCAGCCTGGACACTGGCGCAAGACACACGGTCAGCGCGCCGTGGCGCTGGCGCCGGATCTGCCTGGCGTATTGCTGCAAAAGGTGCGCGCCCTGTTGTTCAGGCACGCGGGATTGGGGGCCGTGAATGCGGATGGTGCCTGGCAGGCGCTGCGCGGGGCGGCGCTGCTGGCCGGTGTGCTGCCGGCAGGCGTCCTGCTGGAGATCGACGACGTGAAGGCATTGCTGCGCTGGGAGCAGCACCTGCTGAGCCATGGGCAGACGCCTTCTGAACTGTTGCTGCAGGAGTTTGCGGCCCGCTTGCTGGCGTTGTGCGACGAAGCGGGCGCCACGCCGGCTATGCGGCAGAGTCTGGCGTCGCAATCCGGTCCGCTGGGGGAGCGCACGCTGTACCTGTTGCAGCAGGCAGTGGTGATCCTGCCGGAATTCACGTCGGCCAGCCCGGCCATGCTCCGCGCTGTGCAGCAGACTCTGCGCCTGGCGCGCCTGCTGCACGTCTGGCAGAGCGTGCCCTCGCTCACCGCCACAGCCCTGCCTGGCGCGGTCAGACCCCTCTTGTTGCGCATGTTGCTGCGGCTGCAGGATGACCTGGCCCGCGCGGCCTCGGGCAGTCTCGTGGCCTGCGCAGGATTGCTGCCGGAGTGGCTGGATGAGGCGATGCGCCGGTGCCTGCGCCAGCAGCGGCCGGTGGCCGCGTCGCGGATTCTGGAAAACACGCTGGGTCCGCAGCTCCTGCAACATCCATCGACCACTGCGAGCCTTCAGGCATTGGCGCAGCAGGAGCGCGCGACTGCTCTGGCGTGGCTGCAGCGCTGGCAGCAGTCGTGTTCGCAGCGCCCCGGGCCGCATCCGCTGCCCGATGCTGCCGATCTGGCGGTAACGCAGCTGACTCTGCAGGCGCTGCTGTCGGGTGATCTGGCACTGCACGAGCTGCTCTTCCTGCTGGGGCAGTGCTTCACCCTGAGCCGTGAACTGCAGCGCGATGCCCGGGACTGGCTCGTTGTCCTGGCCGCGGTGCTGCCCTTTGTCCAGGATACCTCGCGGCGCTGGCAGCGCCTGCGGGTGCTGCGCAGGCTGTTGCGGCTGGAGGCCCGCCTGCGGGTGCAGACGAGCGTCAATGCGGCAGATGTGGCGCTGAGTCTTGCCCGGGGGCTGCGGGCGCTGCCGGGGTTCAGCGTGCCCGTGTTCCTGCAGATGGAAGCTGAGGAGGGACGCCTGGCGGCACACAACCGGCAGGTGCTGATGGAGTTGCGCATGCTGGCCAGTGGCGCCCGGGCCCTGCAGGTGCAGCGGATCGCCGCGCTCAGTGCGGCTCTGGCCCACGTGCATGACGTGTTGGCACAGCTGCAGGAATCTGTTCCGTCGTTTCTGCACAGCACCGGCGGCGCGGCGCTTTTGACACAGGCCCACGCGGCGCTGCGCCAGGGCCTGAATCAGGCTGCCGCCCGACAGGAGACCAGCGAGTCCCGGGCGCTTCTTGACGCGCTCCATGACTGGCTGGCCTGCCACGGCGAGCAGGCGGCCGGACGCGCGGGCTTCGTGCAGGAAGCGCAGCTGCTGATGCAGCAGATCGCCGGTGCAGATTCCGACCAGCAACGTCTGCACGCGCTGCACACCTTGAAGGGCAATGCGGCGCTGTATCGCTGCGAGCCCATCGTGCAGCTGTGCCATCGCAGCGAGCGCAGTCTCTTGCAGATTGCGCAGTTTTCCGCGCCTGGTGCCGACTCCGTTGTGCGCGAGCCCGCGGCCCTGTCCCCACTGCTGACACAGCTCCAGCAGGCGGTGGCCCGCCTGGTCGTGCAAACGCCTGGGGGTGAGGACTCTGCAGCAGCTGGCTCAGGTCGCGAACAATCCTCTCGCGAAGCTCAGCCGCCCCACGAACTTCCCCACTGCCGCCGGCTCTCCACCCGCCTGCGCAGCGGGCTGCAATCCCTGCTCGATCTGCTGCAGGCCATGGATGCCTCGTCCGGCCCCGCCCCGCAGCGTCTCGCGCTGGAGCTGCTGCAGGAGCAGCTCGCCGAGGCCACGCAGCTGGAAGAAGACCTGCTGGGCGCGCCCCGTGTACACCTCGGGCGCCTGTCGCCCCGTCTGCGGTGGGTGCTGCAGGACATGGCCAACCGGCTTGGCAAATCCGTGCGCCTGGAAATCTGCGACGCCGGCCGCAGCGTAGAGCGCACAGTGCTGGAAAGACTCGTGGCGCCTCTGGAACAGCTCCTGCGCAACGCCGTCGTGCACGGCATCGAGCCTCCCGCGCAGCGACGCGCCAGCGGCAAACCGGTCTGCGGTCGCGTTCGGGTGCTGCTGGACGGCAGTGACGGTATCCTGCAACTGCGGGTGGAAGATGACGGGCAGGGGCTGGATGCCAGGGCGCAGTTGTTTGAGCCTGGCTACAGTGCCCGGCTGCGCGCCGACGCCGACGCGGGGCATGGCCTCGGTCTGGCGGCTGTGAAGGCGGGTGTCGAGGCGTGCGGGGGGCGTGTCACGGTGACCAGCACGCCGGGGCAGGGCACCTGCTTCTGGCTGGAAATGCCCGAAAACTCTGGGCTTGGGGATAATCGCGCGATGCCGCTATAATGCCGGCTTCGTAGAACAGGTGGGGTAGGAACGCATTGAAGAAACTGGGGTTCGCCTGGGGAATTGGAGGCATTCTCCTGCTTCTCACCTTTGCAGTGGTGCGTCTGTCGCCCATGGCGTTTGAACTCGCCTCGCTGGAACTGCAGCCGCTGCATCTGGCTGCGCTGGTGTTCAGCGTGCTCTACATGTCGTACGCCGAGGGCTACAAGGGCTTTCACCGT
>CAYWMC010000106.1:0-7593 GCA_964459345.1 uncultured Klebsiella sp.
ATCGTGAAATAGTCCACGCCCTGCTCGGCCTGTTCGATCAGCGTGTCGCGGAAAATTTCCCAGGTCAGGTCTTCGGCAATGCCGTCCACTTTTTCCAGCGCCTGATAGATCGGCACCGTGCCGATGGGCAGCATGGAGTTGCGGATGATCCACTCGCGGGTCTCGTGGATGTTCCTGCCAGTGGACAGGTCCATCACCGTGTCGGCGCCCCAGTGGGCGGACCAGGTGAGCTTCTCCACTTCTTCTTCAATGGACGAGCTGAGCGCGGAATTGCCGATGTTGGAATTGATCTTCACCAGGAAGTTGCGACCGATGATCATCGGTTCCACTTCGGGGTGATTGATGTTCAGCGGGATGATGGCGCGGCCGCGCGCGACTTCCGAGCGCACGAACTCCGGCGTGATTTCCTTCGGGATGGCGGCACCGAAAGACTCCCCTTTGTGCTGCGGGCTAAGCGCTGCCTGTTCGCGGGCCTGCATGTAGCTCATGTTCTCGCGGATGGCGATGTATTCCATCTCGGGCGTGATGATGCCTTTGCGTGCGTAATGCAGCTGCGTGACATTGGCACCGGCTTTGGCGCGGCGAGGCGGACGCACGTGCTCGAAACGCAGATGGGCAGTGCGCAGATCGCTCTGGCGCTGCCGGCCATAGGTGGAGGTGACGCCGGTCAGCACTTCCGTGTCGCCACGCTCGGCTATCCAGGCCGCGCGAATGGCAGGCAGGCCGGCACGCAGATCGATGCGGGCGGCAGGATCGGAGTACACACCCGAGGTGTCATACACGCGCACAGGCGCATTGGGCTCGCGTCCGCTTTCGGTCAGCGTGTCGGTCAACAGGATTTCGCGCATGGGCACCAGCAGATCGGCGCGACTTCCTTGTACATACACTTTGCTTGAACCGGTGAAACGGTAATGAGTGGTGTCATCGAGGCGGGCGATCTTGTCGAGAAACTGTTCTGCATTGGCGGTCATGGCTTGATCCTGTAAATGGCGGGGCGCCGAGCGTATTGGCGAACCGGGCTGCATTATGCCTCAATCACTTCGTGTGTGTCACAAGCCGTCCGGCTGCGACTATTTGCAAGATGGCAAACCGGAATGGCATCGAGCTGCGTACAAAGCAGGGTTGCTGAGTCGCTACGGGGCAGCCGGGACGGGCCTTGCAGGACAAGACCGCTGGTTTGTCACCTATAGTGACACTGTGTAGAATGCCGCCGTGTTGAACATACCCCCGAGGGCCTGCTCAAGACCTTCCCGGATTCCAGCAGAACCAGCGACTGGACAAGCTGCTCCTCTACGCTTTACTTAACATACGTTTCAAGACAAAGGTCACTCACTATGGGACGCTTTACTCAACGCCTCGGACTGCTGCTCTGCCTCTCGACCGGTGCTACTCCGGTACTGGCAGATGATCTGGTTTCCATTCTCGAACTCGCCATGCGCAATGATCCCACCCTGCGCCAGGCCGACGCCCAGTACCAGTCGCGCCGCACCTTGCTGGACCAGGGCCGCGCAGTGCTGCTGCCCAATGTCGCTCTGCAGGGCTCCACAACACGACAGACTGCAGGACCGGCAGGCGACATGAGTTTCCGCCCCGGGCAGAACTCCCACGGCTACCGCCTGAACATCAACCAGGCGCTGTTCAACATGAGTGCCTGGTACACCTATCAGGGCGCGAAGTTGCAGGACCAGGCCGGCGCCATCAACTATGCTGCCCAGGAACAGGCCCTCATTATTCGCGTGGCCACCGCCTACTTCAACGTGCTGCGGGCCCTGGACGATCTCGAAACCAGCGTGCAGGAAGAACAGGCCGCCGAGCGTCAGTTCGAACAGACCCGCCAGCGCGAGGAAGTCGGACTGATCGCCATCACCGAAGTGTATGAAAGTCAGGCCGCCTATGATCTGGCCCGCAACAACACCATCATCGCCGAGGACACTCTGGCGTCTGCCTACGAAGCGCTGGAAGCCATCACCGGCCAGCCACACCCGAACGTCGAAGTGCTGCGCGAAGACTTCCCGGTCGTGAATGCGGAAGGCTCCAACGAATCCTGGACCGAACAGGCCCTGAACGGCAATCTGGCGCTGATCGCGGCCCGCTACAATCTGGAAGCCCAGCAGGAGAACCTCAAGGCACGCAAGTCCGACCACCTGCCTACCATTTCGCTGACTGGCGCCTTCAACCACAACGTCACAGCCGGGGGCCAGGGCGCTGACGGCGGTCTGCGCAGCACGGGCGCGATTGACGGCACCACCCTCAGCCTGAGCATCAACATTCCCCTGTATGCAGGCGGCGGCACCACTGCGCGGCGCCGTGCAGCAGAATACGATGTGGTGGCGCAACAGGAGCAAGTCAGCCTGACCCGTCGCCAGACCACGCAGGACGCCCGCAATGCCTACCGTCGCGTGAATACCGATGCGCTGGTGGTGTCGCAGCGTCAGCAGGCCATCACCTCGGCTCAGAGCGCTCTGGAAGCCATCGAAGTGGGCTACGAAGTGGGCACGCGCAACATCGTGGATGTGCTGCAGGCGCGCCAGCAATTGTTCGTGGCCCTGCGCAACTATTCCGACGCCCGCTACAACTACGTGCTGGACACGCTGCGCCTGAAACAGGTCTCCGGCCTGCTCAGCCCCCAGGACATTCTGGAACTCAATGAATGGCTTGAAGAAGAGCCCGTCACTGCACCATAACAAGGCGCGTCAGACCCGGCCCAGCGGCGGGTAGACTCGGCAGGATTCCTCGTTTATCCTCCGGCTACCCGCGGTTCACAAAATTGTGAACTTGCTCACAAAAACAACAAAAGGGTCGTCAAGACAGTGTCTTTCGCAGATCGTCCCCTGCTGTGGCGCGTGAGCGTCACCCCAATCGTCGTACTCGTTTTCTCGGTTGCATGGTTTCAGAACCCCGCAGCCGTGCCCGTGTCTTTTCTGGATGATCATGCCGGCGCACCGACGCTGAAACTCGCCCCCAGTTCCCCGTTCGTGAACAGCTTCGCGTCATCCGACGTGGATGACTATGTGCATTCCGCTGCACTGACTCCACTGTCCGAAGAGTCCCTGCTGTCAGTCTGGTTTGCGGGCTCCCGGGAAGGCGCCGGCGACGTGCAGATCCGCGGGGCGCATTTCGATGTCAGCGCCGAGACCTGGAACAACGAATTCGTGCTGGCCACGCGGGAATCCACGCAGGCCGGACTGAACCGCTACATCCGCAAGCTGGGCAATCCGGTGGTGGCGATGGCGCCGGACAAGCGCCTGTGGCTGTTCTACGTGTCGGTGTCGATCGGCGGCTGGGGCGGCAGTGCCATCAACGCCATGGTGTCAGAGGACCTGGGCGACACCTGGTCGGAACCGCGCCGCCTGGTCACCTCGCCCTTCTTCAATATCAGCACCCTGGTGCGCAGCGCCCCGGTGTTCCATCAGGATGGCTCCATCGGCCTGCCGGTGTACCACGAATTTCTGGGCAAGTTTGCCGAGTACCTCTATCTGTCGGCGGACGGGGAAGTGCTCGACAAGTATCGCATCAGCCGCGGCAATCACTCTCTGCAGCCCACCATCGTGCCAACGGGCAAAGACTCTGCCATCGCCATGCTGCGCTACGCCGGCACCGAGCATCACCGCGTGCTGGCAAGCCGCACCGAAGACGCCGGCCGCACGTGGTCCGCGCCGGTGCCCCTGGAACCCTTCAATCCCAATTCCTCGCTCTCTGCCGCACTGACCCACCGCAATACGCTGCTGGTGGCGCTCAACAATCTGCGGGATGGCCGCTTCCGTCTCAGCCTCTATGAGACTGATCTCGAGATGGAGAACTGGGAGTTTCTGATCGACCTGGATGCCTCGCCCGACCCGGATGGCGATCCGCTGCCCGAGAGCAGTTTCACCCCCGCGCTGCGACGGCAGTTCATGGCATCGAGTGGTGCGGACCGCGATGGCCTGCTGAGTGGTTTCCTGGCCGAGGTGGATGAGCGCATGTGCCGTCGCGATGGCTGCGAGTTCGAGTACGAGTACCCCTACCTGGTGCACACCCGGGATGGCATCTTCCATCTGGTGTATTCCTGGAACAACAGCTTCATCAAGCACGTCAGCTTCACGGAAGACTGGCTGGAGTCGCGCCGCTGATGCTCCAGAACGTGTTCGCCTTCTGGCAGCCCCTGCTGTCCTTTGCCCTGCCCCTGTTTCTGGCGCTGCCCAGTGCCCGCCTGTCGGTGCCGCTGCGGGGCGCCCTGCTGCTGACACTGCTCGGGCTGGCGATGGTGCCCGTCAGTGGCATCACGCCCGCCACCTATGTGCGCAGTGTGTTCGACGATCTGGCGCTGACCACCACACTGGCCCTGTTGCTGGGAACGGCGGTACGCATGGGCTGGATGAAGCGACCTGAAGAGGCGCAGCTGACGGGAATGCTGTGGATGTTCGCGGCGATGACGCTGGTGCTGTACCCGGCGACGCTGGGGCTTACTTACCTGGATCCCTACCGCCTGGGCTATGCACCCCGCCTGCTGCTGGCGATGCTGGGCGCGCTGACTCTCGCGCTGCTGTGGCGGCGCCACTATCTGGCCACCGCGATGCTGTGCGTGGCCACACTGGGGTTCACGCTGGAACTGAAAGCGTCCACCAATTACTGGGACTATCTGATCGACCCCGCGCTGGGCACCTTCTGCCTGGTGGTCCTGCTGCGCCGCCACTGGCGCATCGTCATTCCCGCACGTTATCGGTCAGCATGAAGCGCGACGCTTCGTAAAGGCCGCGCCCAAGATCCAGCAAGCGCCTGTACTCCTGCGGATACTGCTCCGCCACGTTCTGCAGAGGCTCGGGCGACGCCAGGTCGTGCATGGACGGGTCGGTGCCATCGTGATTCATCTGCACCAGGAAATCCTTCGTCACCACGCCGATCAGCGGGAACGTCCCTTCACGCAGCACCACCGGAATGGCCCGTTCGCCCTCCGGCGAAGGCAACTGGATGTCGCGGCCCATGGTGCGAGTGGTGTATTCCACGCCGGCAAGCCCCGCCACGGTGGGCAGCAGGTCGGCCAGTCCTGTGGCTTCCTCGAACACCTTCGGCGCCAGCAGCCCCGGCGCGTGAATCAGCATGGGCACATGATTGCTCTCCAGCCCCAGTTGTTCGAACGCCGGCGGCATGTGGGGCAGTTGCGAGATGCGGGTGTTGTGATCCCCGAACATCACGAAGATGGTGTTCTCGTAGTAGCCACCCGCCTTCGCCATCTCCATGAAGCGCCCGATGTTGAAGTCCAGCAGGCGCACAGCGTTGTATTGCTCCAGGCTGCGTGAACCGAACTCCTGCACCTGCTCCAGCGGCAGATCGAGCGCCTCGAAGCCGTCGTTGTCTTCCGGAATCGTGAAGGGCCGGTGATTGCCCGCTGTCTGGATATAGGCGAAGAAGGGCTTGTCCTTTGGCAGCGCCTGAATGATCTGGTCGCTCTCCTTGAACAGGTCCAGGTCGGAAATGCCCCACACATCGACATTCGCAGCCTGCCAGTAGCCTTCCTCGTAGAGCGTGACATCGTCGATGCTCTGCATGATCACGCCATTGATGTTGGCCCAGCCGGCACTGCCCCCCACGGTATAGATCTTCTCGTAGCCCTCCAGGGCATTGATCAGCGTGTTCTGGCGGATGATGAAGGGGTTGCGGCTGGCGGTCTCCTGCCGTGTGACATCGGGAATGCCCGTGATGCTGGCCCACACGGTTTTCGCCGTGCCGGTGACGGGCACATAGAAGTGCCTGAAGAACCAGCTCTGCGGCGCCAGCGCGTCCAGATTGGGTGTCGGATTGAGCGGATTGCCATAGGCCCCCACCGCACTGGCACCGAGGGATTCCAGCATGATGAAGATGATGTTGGGCTTGCGCTCGCCCGAAAGCGCATGGGGCTGCACCCCGACATGGCGCTCGAAGCTGATGCCCGCGCCCTGTGGCGTGACGCCCAGATAATTCGCCACCACCGGATAGAGCGCCTGCAGAGCCTCGGCGTCATACCCGGAGTCCTGCACGTTCCAGGTGTCGTACAGGAACAGCAGCGGGTTCAGCCCCAGCGAGCCGATCTGGCTGTCACCCGAGAAGAACGCATCGCTCCAGCGCAGCGGCACCGGGTTCTCCAGATTGATGTTGGTATAGCGGCCCAGCAGCCCGATCAGCACCAGCACGGTGACCGCTGCACCGCCGAAGCCGGCTGCCTTGCGGGAAATCTGTGCCTGGGGCTTGTCCAGGGTGACGCGCTCCAGACGCAGGAAGGCCAGCAGCGTCAGTGCCACCGTGGCGAGCCAGCCCAGGGTGATCCACACCACTGGATAGGTCTGCCAGATCATGTCCGTGGAAATCTGCGCATCGGCGGTATAGCGGAACGCCGAGGCATTCAGACGCACGCCCAGATAAGCGTAATGTCCGAAGTCGAACACGTAGATCAGGACCAGCACGAACAGCAACAGGGCCAGATACGCCCGGATCGCCCAGCGGGTCTGCTGCGCGAAACGCTGGCGCAGACGCGGCAACAGCAGCGTGATGCCCACCGGCAGCATCAGCAGCAACGCAAGCCGCATGTCGAACTGCAGACCGATGCCCAGCGTGGGCCACACGGCTTCGGGATTCTCGCCGGGCGACACGCCGGAGAATCCCAGCAGGAACACCGCACGCAGCGCCGCCAGCAACAGGAAAAGAATGCCTGTCCCACCGGCAAAATAGCGCAGGCGCCGCGACATCAGAAAATTCATGCTCGTCCTCTCGTTCTTGTTATCGCGTGGATCCCAGTGCCTTCGCCCGGCCATCGCGCGCGGCATCGGTTGCCACGCGCCAGCCCTGCAGATTGTCGCGCACCAGCATGGCCAGTGCGGCGATGTGGTCAGGCCTGTCGTTCAGTGCGGTGATGTATTCGTAGCGCTCGCCACCGGCTTCCTGGAAGTAGTGCTTGTTCTCTTCGCCAATCTCTTCGATGGTCTCAAGACAATCCGCGGAGAAGCCCGGGCAGAACACCTGCACCGATTTCACGCCCTGCGCCGGGAAGGCCTTCAGCGTGGCATCCGTGTAGGGCTTCAGCCACTCTTCGCGGCCGAAGCGCGACTGGAAGGTGGTGACATACTCGTCCTTGCCCAGCCCGAGTTTTTCGGCAAGCAGGCGCGAGGTCTTGTGGCACTCGCAGTGGTAGGGGTCACCATTGTGCAGATAACGCATCGGCACGCCGTGGTACGAGAACATCAGTTTGTCCGCACGGCCGTGGGTCTGCCAGTGTTCGGTGATGCGCTGCGCCGCTGCGTCGATGAAGGGCGAGTAGTCGTGGTAATGCGAGACGAAACGCAAGTCCGGAATCCAGCGCCGGGTGGTGAAATCCTTCGCGATGGCATCGAAGGTGGACGCCGCTGTCGAGCCGGAATACTGCGGATACAGAGGCAGCACCAGCAGCTTGCGCACGCCCTTGTTGAACATGGATTCCAGCACCGAAGGAATGGACGGATTGCCGTAGCGCATGGCGAAGTCCACCACCACATTGCCATGGCCCTGCTCGCTGAGCAGCGCCTGCAGTGCGTGACTCTGGTTGCGGGTATGAAACAGCAGCGGCGAGCCTTCGTCGGTGAACACGGTGGCGTAGGACTTTGCGGA
>CAYWMC010000107.1:0-7583 GCA_964459345.1 uncultured Klebsiella sp.
GTTCAACGGCACCATCCTGCTGGTCAGCCACGACCGCCGCTTCCTGGACAATGTAGTCACCAGCAGCATCGCCTTCGAAGGCAATGGCGTGGTGCAGGAATATGTGGGCGGCTATCAGGACTGGGTGAATCAGGGCGGGCGCCTGGTGTCCTTCGTGGATCAGGAGAAGGAATCGAAGGCGCAGGCCGCCAGTGCCGCGAAGGCGGCGGCAGAGCTCGTGGCGAAGGTTCCGGAGAAAGCTGCACCGGCGCCGAAGCTCAGCTTCAAGCAGCAGAAGGAACTGGAGCAGATCACCAAGGACATCGAGAAGCTGGAGGCGAAGATCGCGGTGCTGACCGAGACGATCGCCGACCCGGACTTCTATGCCCAGGCGCAACCCGCCATCGATGCGAAACTCAAGGAACTGTCCACGGTGCAGGCGCAGCTGGATGAGCTATACGCCCGCTGGGAAACGCTGGCCTGACGCTACTCCACTATCTTGATCCAGCTCCCCACCTCGGGGTTGCCGGTCGGGTAGTAGCCATTGAGCAGGCGCAGTGTCTCTTCCGGGTAATTGCCCACGGGGCTGATGCGCGCCAGTGCCGGCCAGCTGAAGCCCTCGCCCACCTGCACGTAGCGGATGCGGCTCTCGTTGCCCGAAAAACGCTCGTTGGTCTGGATGGCGCGGAAGGTGCGGATGGAGGCCAGCAGCTGGGCATCGAAGGCGTCGGCCTGCGCGGCATCCTGGATGTCCCCGGTAATGACGAAGACACGCGGCCCCAGGTAGAGCACCGCAATGCGCTGCAGCTTGCCATCCTTCTGGGTGGTGCCGGTGTAGCCCAGCAGCCGGAACTGTTCCAGCGGCTCGGATTTCTGCAGATCGGTGATGCCCAGATTCTCGCGGATGTAGAGCCGCGGCTCCTTGTTCTCCTGCATGCGCTGCACATCTACCCGCAGGCTCAGCGTGCCTTCCGGGTTGCTGCCGGATACCGTGGTGGGCGTTTCGGTCAGCGCCCAGCCGTCGGGGAATACCATCGTGTAGCCCAGCAGTGTCTGGTAGTAGCGATTGCGGGCTTCGGTGCCGGTAGTCGCCTGGCTTTCGCCCACCACAAGACCATCCATCTCGGCACGGAAACGGGCGTCGTCCACCAGGGTGGCCGCCGATGCGGGCAGCGCGCCAACGCTGGCGATGGCCTCCTGCAGACGCGTGTCATTGCGCGGGTGCGTGGCAAACAGGCCGTGGTAACTGGGTTGCTGATTGGCCACCTTGGTGTTGAAGTCTTCCTGGTTCTTGAGCACCGTCACCACCTTGATGACGGCCTGCGGGTCGTACCCTGCCTTGAGCACATACTCGGCCCCCAGGGTGTCAGCTTCGAGTTCATGTTCGCGCCCGAAGCCGCTCAGCCCGGCCTGCGCCCACAAGGAGCCCACGTCCATGATCTGCGAGCCGATGTACCCGCTGCCCGTGGCCACGGCCGCGACGATGCCGCCCACGCCGGCCGCGATGTTGGCGAGCCGCCCGCTGGATTGCTGCTGCACGGCGTGCCTTGCCGTGATGTGGCCGATCTCATGGCCCAGCACGGCGGCCAGCTCGGCCTCGGAGTTCAGGAAGGACATCAGCCCGCGATTGATGTAGACATAGCCGCCGGGCAGCGCGAAGGCATTGATCTCGGGGCTGTCGATGACGGTAAAGGTATAGGTCAGGTCAGGCCGGTGACTCACGGCGGCCAGGCGCTGGCCCACTTCGTTGACGTAGGCCGTCAGGTCGGCGTCCTGCACCACGGCCATCGTCTGCATGACCTTGTTGTGTTCTTCCAGGCCGATTTCCAGCTCGCGGTTTTCGGACATCATCACGAGATTGCCCTGCCCTGTGGCTGGATTGACGGCACAGGATTCCAGGACGAACAGGCCCGCCAGTGCAAGGCTGAGGGCACGGACACTGCGCTTGGAAGGGGAAAGACTGCTCATGGTTCACCTGCTGGTTTGAGGCTCAATCGCCATTGACGAACTGCTGCAGCTGCGTCGCAAGGCTGCTGCAGGCATTGGCTTCCACCCGGGCGATCAGGGGAATGGGCACGACTACGGCCGGCACATAGGACTGACCGGTGGCATCCGCACTGATGGTGCCGACGTTGGCAAACGAGGAAACATCCCAGACGCGGGCGTCGAAATTGGAGTCGTCTTCCCACGACCCGAAGCCGAAGCAGCCGCCCCCGCCAGGCCCGACGGCACAAGAAATGGAACCGGTACGATTGGTGGTTTCGGTCTGGCCGTCCAGCCACACGATGTAGCGCACGCCGTACTCTTCAATCTTGCCGGCCACCAGAGGCTCTTCCATCAGCGCCTGCAGGTCGCTTGTGCGCAGCGGGGCAGTGCGGGGTTCGAACCAGGGGAACAGGGAGTCCACGAATTCCTGTTCGGGGATCACGCGAATGGCTCGCGAGCCTTTCGAGACATGGTCGCCCACGCAGTTGACGAACTCTTCCCGGGTCTCGTAGGTGCTGCCCTGCCGGCGTCCGAGGATCACGATGGACTCATGGGACTCGATGCCAGTTTCGCCCTGGCGGAATTCGTCCACGGTGGTCGTCGTGCACCCTGCCAGCAGCGTCACAAGCAGCCATAGAGGAAACCCCTGTCGGACTACACGTCTGGTACCCATAAATGCCTCGGTTCTAGTTGGTCACCACGTTCTGCTTGCTGGCCAGCCAGTCCCTTACTTCGGGAACGGCGCCAAAACTCAATGTGAAATTCGAGGCCAGGTCGCGCAGGGCACTGACCGTGGCGTCGTTGATGCCGCCCTCGGTGGACAGCAGATTCTCGGTGGGTGTCTTGCCATAGGACGTCAGCACCCAGTCTGCAATATACGCCCCGTCCGGGCCGAGCAGACGCATATTGTATTTGACCCACACCTCATAGGCGTCCAGACGCGTCTTCTGGGGAAGTGCCAGTTGGAATTCCTCGATGCTCGGTGCAAACACCGCATCCACGCCGGCGTCGCTGGCATCGTCCATGGAATCCAGCACCACGACGCGCTCGAACATGGCAGGCAGCAGCGAACCGAACAGCTGCACGTGGGTCTGACCGCTTGCCACACGGTATTCTTCCTGGCCGGTCTCGGAATATTCGATATAGAGGAAATTGCGCAGGTCCTCGTCGAAATACAGGCCCAGCGTCAGAGGAATCTTGCGCACGGCCGGGGTGGGATAACTGCCCTCCACCACCAGCGAATTGACCCCGCAGGCGCCAAGCAGCAGGAGCAGTCCTGCCAGCATCAGGGCCTTCGCCGAGCGTCTGCCTGTCATCATGTTGTTCCCTGTGACTGCGAGCATCGTGCCTCTCTTTACGATCTGGTCGTGTTGAAGGTCTATTCGAAACTGTTCAATCCCACAAAGGTACCACCATTGCGTTGCGTCAGCTCGCGCATCAGGTTCGCAAATCGGTAGGCGCTCTGATGATAGCGCGGTTCCAGCGCAAAGATGACAGGAAACCCTACGCCGTGGATACGGACCATCGGATTGCCATTCTCATCCTTGGCATTGAGCCGGTCGATCGTGCGCAGCACCTGGGTAATGGATCCGCCAGGCTGGAAGTCGTCGCCCATGACATAGATGCTGATCTTGCGGTCGGGCGTGTAATAGGTATTGATGGCCGCCGTCACCCCTTCCACCGGGCTGCTGTTGCTGAACGGGTTCCAGTTGCGCAGCGTGCTCATGATGGTGGCGCGCCGCGCCGGCGTATCTGGAATCCATTGCCCCCGGAAGGAATCGAACATGTAGTCGCCCATGTCGTTCATGATCTGGATGCCTTTGACTTCGGGGTACACATCCAGCGTGTCATTGATCGTCTGCAACAGTTTTGGCCAGGCGTTCTGAAACATACTGCCCGAGGTATCGATCACGAAGATGATGTATTCGCTGTCCACCGGGATGCCGCCCACCAGATTGTTGCGCCGCGTGAACTCCTGCCCGAGCAGACGCTCCATCTCGGCAGTCAGCGACTGCTTGGCACTGGCCAGGCGCTGAGCCTCGACCACCACCTCGTCGGCGACGCTGGTGGAACTGTTGTAGCGGCCCTGCACGGCATACAGCTCGCGCTGCAGATTGGCGATGCGCTCCTGGTACGCAGAGAGCTGCTCGCGCTTGGCATTCAGGTCGCGGTTCACCACCGTGGTCTCGCCGCGGATCTCGAACAATTGCTGCTGCAGGTCGAGTATCGGCATGTTCTGCGGCACGACGGCAGTTTCCACCGACGTGGGCGGTGAACTGTCAGTAATCAGCAGAAGCAGGATCATCGCCCCGAAACCGCAGGAGATCACGTCGAGGAAGGCGATGCTCGAGGCATCGGTATCGGAGTCGCTGCGTCGTCTGGGCATCAGGGCCAATCTCGTGCGGGACTGAGGAACGATCCTTTGGTCATCTGCGCGAGTTGCCAGTAGGCAGCCGTCGCGCTCGGGTCTCCTTCCAGGGGCAGGAGTATCACATTCACGGGGGTGCGGTTGGGAAGATACTCTACCGCGTCCTCGAAAAGTTCAAGCCTTTTTGCCGGCGTCACCAGCGTGTCATTGGAACGCACACTGGAGAGCGTGGGCAGTCCGTCGGTGATCAGATAGATATTGTCCGGCGGCGGCGAAAGCTGCGCTGCCGCCTGGAAGACCTCGGCCAGATTGGTGCCATTGGCGGGCACGAACTGCTTGACGCTTTCCATGGTGGCATTGAGCTGATCGCGGTCAGCTACTTCGAGCCAGGTGCCTTCCGTTCCGGCGATGGCCGGCGTCACGTCGGTGTTGAATCCATACACCTGATACTGACTTGCCACTGGCATCTGGCTGCTGATCCACTCCACGGTGCGCACGGCCCGCTGCCACTTCTCGGCACCGCGTCTGGCGTCCTCGGACATGTTGCGCGTGCGCAGGATATTGACCAGGGTCTCGTCCAGCATGCTCGCAGAAGTGTCCACCAGAATCAGCACGCGGTTGCCGCCCAGGAACATGCCGGTGAGATATTGTCTGTCGCCCTCGCCCACGAAGGCGCGGGCATTCGAGCCCGTCTGTTCCACCGCGCTGGCCTGCAGGCGCAGCAGTTCCTCTTCCAGCGACTGAATGTCGGCGCGCAGTTGTTCCAGCGCTTCCTCGCTGGCCACAGTGTTCTCCAGTGCGGCCAGCTGCGCGAGGAAACTGTTGATCTCGTCCTGAATGCGGTCCGCCAGGCCCTGGGCTTACACGACTTCGAAGTCCACCTCGGCCAGGATGTTGCGGGCGCGCACCAGATTCTCTTCGCCGATGCGGATCTCCTCTTCCAGCAGGCGCACTTCCGCCGAAGTGTCTGTTTCGGTGGGCTGGCTCTGTTCGCTCAGCTGGTGGTCCAGTATCAGGAAGATCAGCACCACGGCGCCAAAGCCGCACGACATCACGTCGAGGAAGGCCAGGCTCATGGGACTGAAGGCGCCGCGTCGCTTTTTACTCATCGCCGTCCTGTACTCTGATCACATCCAGCGTGGTGTCACTGCCTGCGGCGCTCAGCTTGTCACCCAGCGCCAGCCGGTGCGCACCGTGGACTGGCGTGCCGTTGATCTGCAGCCCGTCCGCCTTGTGCACGGCGAAGTGGCCGTCTTCCCGTGTGATCTCGCCAAGGCATGCCCCGACCTGCGGGTCGCGGCGATCATGCCGACTCAGCAGCAAAGTGCCATCGCCCGCACTGGCCAGACAGATCTGCAAGCCCTCGCGCAGGCGCCGCGCCTGATGTCCCAGCAACAGGTGCGTGGGCAGCGGCCCATGGCCGTGACGGGTTGCCAGATGGGCTGGGCGACCCGCCACGCGCAGACGGGTGATGTATTGAATGGCATCCGGAGCACTGAGCAGCGCGTCGCCGTACTGCCGGCAGACGCGACCGATGGCATTCTCGTCATGACTGCCGAGCCCGCGCACGCCGTCGCCAACATGGGCACGCAGATAGTCGACGAAGCCGGGCAGCGACTGCAGGCGCTCGGACACCAGCAAGGTGCTGGCTCCCTGCGGATCCAGTGCCACGATCTGCTGCACTATTTTCTGATACAGCGGCTGCAGGCGGGAATGAAGGCTGCTGCGGGCCAGACGTGCCTGATGCACCGTGTTGTTGTGTTCCAGGCGGATCAGCAGGCTGGGACGGGCTTCTTCCTCGGCGCTGGCCGGCTTGCCTGCCTCTGGCTCGCCATCTTCCAGCAGCCAGGCCGGCAGCCCGTCCAGCAGCTTCTGTTCGGACTCGGCATTGTGCTGGGGGTTGAACCGGCACTGTTGAATGAAGGCCGCAGTGAACAACTGCAGCAGGCTGTCACTGAGATTCACCCAGCCAGCGCCCGGCACCAGCGCCACGTTCTCGCGCACGATCTCGTCGCCCTGACGCTGCAGACGCGTGAGCACCACCTGATGCAGATGCAGATCGGCATGTATCACGTTGTCCTGACTCGCCTGCTCCAGCACGGCCGCCAGAGCGCTGTCCACGATGCCCACTGCCTTGAGCGGACTCTGCTTCAGCAGGCCCAGCAGAATGCCGAGCTGCTGCCGCGAGAAGCTGCCTGGCACCGCCAGCAGGACATCGCCTGCCAGCTCAGCCGTGGCCGCCAGATCCTGCAGGTGTGAAAAAGCGATGTCGGCGTTGTGACGGAAATGGCCGACCGGACGTGCAAAGGGATCGAGACTGAGCTTGTGCCAGAACTGATTGAAGCAGTGCAACGGATTGAGCCGGCTCTGCCCGCGGGCGCGCTCTCCGAACTCGATGCCCCGCGGCAGCACGAGCGCATAACCGGGGCTGCTCAGCAGCACGCCGGAGTCGTCACTCAGTCGCAGCCCCGCATCATTGAGTTCGAGAACGCGCAGTGTCATTCGAGTGCTTCCTTGTCAGGAACCTGCAGATAACGCAGCAGGTGCTCGTCGCAATAGCCCTGGGTGTCGAGCACCAGACGGTCCTGCAACAACAGCAACTGGTGCAGCAGGAACATCAGCAGAATGCTGGTGACCAGGGCCACGAAGGTGGAGTTGAACGCCACACCCAGGCTGACGGTCACCCCGAGAATGTCGCCACTGACGGCCTGGTGGGCCTGACTCAGCGCAGCGCCGATGCCGCGCACCGTGCCGATGAAGCCGATGGAGGGAATCGCCCAGGCGATGTAGCGCACAATGCTCAGCTCACTGTCCAGACGGTCCGACTCGCCGCTGCAGATGTCCTTGATGGTGTTGGAGGCGTCCTGAATGCTGCGGGTGCTGCCGAAACGGTGCAGACCGGCCAGCAAGGCGCGGGGCAGCAGGAAGACGCGCTCATGGTCCGGCAGCGCCTGTACCGGTCTGGCGTAGTGACGGGCATCATCGGGCAGAATGCTGGTGCCCTCCGAGACCTGCAGCAGCTCGCGGTCTAGCAGCGCCCGCTCCTGCAGCACGCGGCGCCCCTTCAGCCCGATGATCGACAAGGCCCAGAACATCAGAATGATGCAGGTCTCCTGCTCGAGATCGCGCAGGATCACGTACATGGAGCGCTCGGCAACATAGGTGTCATCGGCGGCCTGCAACGCGGCCTGCTGCTCGAGAATGAAGTCGGCATTGGGCAGAATGACCGCGACATAGACGGCGTGGACCA
>CAYWMC010000108.1:0-7555 GCA_964459345.1 uncultured Klebsiella sp.
GTTTGTACTTGGGGCGTGTCCTCACCGGCCCGGCCCGCTCCTCTGACCACAGATACAGCAATTCCAATCATCACGAGGATATCAGTGACTCCCCCCATCACCTTCAATGACGCCCTCGCCGTCTGGTGGCGCATCGGCCTGCTCAGTTTCGGCGGGCCCGCCGGGCAGATCGCCCTCATGC
Source organism: uncultured Klebsiella sp. (assembly GCA_964459345.1). Classification (GTDB taxonomy): domain Bacteria; phylum Pseudomonadota; class Gammaproteobacteria; order Pseudomonadales; family Pseudohongiellaceae; genus UBA5078. The sequence goes on from CAYWMC010000108.1 coordinate 182, forward strand.
ACCGCATCCTGGTGGAGGAGAAGCGCTGGCTCGACGAGACCCGTTTCCTGCATGCCCTGAACTACTGCATGTTGCTGCCCGGCCCCGAGGCCCAGCAGCTGGCCACCTACATCGGCTGGTTGCTGCACGGGGTGCGCGGCGGGCTGGTGGCGGGGCTGCTGTTCATTCTGCCCGGCGCCTTCGCCATTCTGTGTCTGTCCTGGCTCTATGTGTTGCTGGGCGACCTGCAAGCCGTCGAAGGCCTGTTCTTCGGCATGAAGGCGGCGGTGCTGGCGATCGTGGTGCAGGCACTGCTGCGCATCGCCAGGCGTGCACTGCGCGGGCCGCTGCAGGTGGCGCTGGCAGGAGCCGGCTTCCTGGCCTTGTTCGCCTTCGCGCTGCCGTTTCCACTGGTGGTGCTGGGGGCAGGCGCGATTGGCTATCTGAGTGCGCGTCTGCACAGGGCGCTGCCAGGGAGCGTGGGGTCTGTGACTGCCGCCATGCCCGCAGCGGATGAACGGCCGGGCACCCGACGCGCCGCCGTGATCTGCCTGTTGCTGTGGCTTGGCACCGTGGGGGGGCTGCATCTGCTGCTGGGCCCGGCGAGCGTGTACACGCAGATCGCCGACTTCTTCTCGCGCATGGCCGTGGTGACCTTTGGCGGCGCCTATGCGGTGCTCAGCTATGTCGCCCAGCAGGGTGTCGAACAATACCAGTGGCTGGCGCCCGGCGAGATGCTGGACGGGCTCGGGCTTGCCGAGACCACGCCGGGGCCGCTGATTCTGGTGACGCAGTTCGTCGGCTTTCTGGGGGCCTGGCGTCAGGCCGGCGCCGAGCCTTCGCTGTGGGCCGCCACCCTCGGCGCCCTGCTGACGACCTGGGTGACCTTCCTGCCGTGTTTCGTGTGGATCTTCGCCGGGGCACCCCATGTCGAGCGTCTGCGCAGCCAGCACGCACTCTCTGCCGCCCTGGCTGCCATCACCGCGGCAGTGGTGGGCGTGATTGCCAATCTGGCGCTGTGGTTCGCGCTGAACCTGTTGTTCCGGGAGACGCTGCAGGTCACGTCCTTCGGGTTCGACATGCAGCTGCCCGTACTCGTCAGTGTCAACCTGCCCGAACTGCTGCTGTCCGTGATCGCCTTCGGGTTGCTGTTCCTGCTGCGCATGCCCATGCTGGCGATGCTGGGCACCTGCGCCGTGCTGGGCATGGGCTGGACGCTGCTGGGCTGACGCTGGTCCGGTGGCGCATTGGCGTCGCCTCAGCCGGGCTTCTATACTCGCGACACGCTTCTCAAGATTTTCACTGTCCCTACAGGAATCCCTATGTCCTTACGTTCACTGCCCGGCCGCTTCTTCGGATTTCTCGGACGCGTACTCGACGCGCTGCGGGTGTTCATCGGCCGTCTGTTCTTTCTGCTGTTCCTGATCGTCCTGCTGTCGCTGGTGTTCAGCGCTCCGGCGGGCGTGCAGGTGCCGGAAGACGGACTGGTGATCCTCAACCCCAAAGGCGCCATTGTCGAACAGCCGGGCCTGCTGGATGCGCAGAGCCTGTTGCTGGGCAGTTCCGAGGTCACGGCCACGCCACTGCGGGATGTGCTGGACGCGCTGGACCGCGCCGCCACGGACTCCCGCATTCGCGGCGTGGTGCTGGACCTGACCGAGCTGACGGCCGTCAGCCCCGCCAGTCTCGAGACCATCGGCGCGGCGCTGGAGCGCTACCGCGGGAGCGGCAAGGCCCTGATCGCCCATGGCGACTATTACAGTCAGGCCCAGTACTTCCTGGCGTCCTGGGCCGACACCATCTACCTGCATCCCATGGGGCAGCTGATGTTGCCAGGCTATGGCGGCAGCCAGCTCTACTTCGCCAGTCTGCTGGAAAAACTGGGCATCAACGTGCACATCTTCCGTGTCGGCACCCACAAGGCGGCCGTGGAGCCGTTCTCGCTGGACGGCATGTCCGACCTTTCCCGCGCCAACATGCAGCAGCTGGTGGACGAGCTGTGGGAGCGCTATCTGAATCAGGTGGCCGTCAACCGGGAAGTGACTCCCGAGGCGCTGCGCTCCTATGCGAACGACTACCCTGCCCACTTGCTGGCGGTGGGGGGCGATACCGCGCGGGTAGCGCTGGAACACGGACTGGTGGATGAACTGGTCAGTCAGCCGCAGTTCCGCGCGCGCCTCAGCGCCCTGGCCGGCGCATCGGGCGGCAATCCCCGCACCATCGGCTTCCAGGATTTCCTGCTGGCCACCTACGCGCCGGCGCTGCCGGCCGAGAGCGAGATTGGCGTCATCGTGGCCGAGGGCACTATCGACATGGGCGAGCAACCGCGTGGCGCCATCGGTGCCGACAGCCTGGTGGCGCTGATCCGTGACGCCCGCCGCGACGAGCGCGTCAAGGCGGTGGTGCTGCGGGTCGATTCCCCTGGCGGCTCCGCGCTGGCGTCCGAACTGATCCGCCAGGAGCTTGAACAGCTGCAGGAAGCGGGCAAGCCGCTGGTGGTGTCGATGGGGGGCACGGCGGCATCGGGTGGCTACTGGATCTCCGCCATGGCTGACGAGATCTGGGCGTCGCCGGCCACAGTGACGGGTTCCATTGGCATCTTCGGCATGGTGCCGACGCTGGAAGAGGGGCTGAACAGGCTGGGGGTGTTTGCCGATGGCGTGAGCACCACGCCGCTGACCCGCGCCGACCCGCTGACGGGCATGAGCGAGGCCATGGCCACGGTGCTGCAGGCGAGCGTCGAAGATGGCTACCGGCGTTTCCTGCAGCTGGTGTCGGACGGCCGCAATCTGAGTATCGAGCAGGTGGACACGGTGGCCCAGGGGCAGATATGGAGTGGCTCGCAGGCGCTGGCCTTCGGCCTGGTGGACAACCTCGGGGAACTGGACGACGCCATCGCCGCCGCCGCGCGGCTGGCTGCTCTGGACAGTTACGAGTGGCGCTACATCGAGAAACCGCTGTCGCCCGGCGAGCAGTTCACCCAGGAGCTGATCCGCAATTTCGGCCTGACAGCGCTGGGCGATGGACAATGGCTGCAAGGCCTGACGGGTGCCGGCGTGCGGCAGACGCTGGAGAGCGTCTCGGCCCTGGCGCGCTTCAATGATCCGCGCGACCTTTACAGCCTGTGCGAGTTCTGCGGCTTTCTGCGCGAGTAAGGCCCCGGCAGCGTCGGCCCCGGGGCTGATTCAGCGCGCCGCAGTGGCGCGCAGGGCCGCCTCGATGTTCTGCGTCAGATGGGCCGGGGTAATGCTGCCGATGATGATGGCGCTGACGCCCGGCTGCGCGAAGATGAATTCCAGACTGTGTTGCACGGCGAAGGGCTCCTGTACGTTTTTTGTACTGGCACCGCCGTCGGCACGCACTGAGCCTGCCCCTTTGGCCGAGCCATGGCCACTGTTCAGAGCCTTCTTGATCAGCACGCCCTTGCGCAGGGCCTGGGCACGGGCGATCACGGCGGCATCGTCCGTGGCGTCGGGGTTGTAGGTCACCATCACGACATCCGTCTGCTCCACGGCCAGCAGTCCTCCCGCCACCGTCTTGGTGGACATGCCGATGGCCCGAATCAGTCCGGCTTCACGGCAGCGACGCAGCGCATCCAGGCACTCGCCGTCCTGCAGCAAGGCCTCGTCCCGTCCGTCCGAGTGCACCAGCACGATGTCCAGATAGTCTGTCTTCAGGCGCTGCAGGCTGCGCTCGATGCTGCGGCGCACATGGGCGGCGCTGAAGTCGAAGTGCGACTTGCCGGCGCTGAACTCTTCTCCCACCTTGGAACAGATCACCCAGTCCTGCCGCTGCGCGAGCAGCTTGCCCAGACGCTCCTCGCTGCTGCCATAGGCGGGCGCAGTATCGATCAGGTTCATGCCCGCGTCCCGGCACAGGGCCAGGATGTCCCGCACGCGGGCGTCGTCCGGCAGCTGGAAGCCAGTCGGGTACTTCACCCCTTCGTTGCGACCGATCTTCACGGTGCCCAGACCAAGGCAGGACACGGCGATGCCAGTGCTGCCCAGCGCACGGCGGGGCAGGGGCGCAGAGAACTGGTGGCTCATGGCGCAGACTCCCAGCGGGGCACGGCGATGCCGGGGTACGCAAAGTGCGGGGCCAGCAAGGCGGCGGCGCTGAAGGCATGCGCAGCGGGCGCCAGGCTCTGGCGCGCCAGCTCGGCACACACGCTGTCCCCCAGGTCCGGCGTCAGCGTGAGCTTGGTGGGCCAGGTCACCAGCAGCGGGCCGCTGGCGTGCAGATAGGCCGTGTCGGGGCGCTGCAGATTCGGCAGGCGCGGCTCGGCACGGTTGATGAAAAAGCTGCCCCAGCGGGCGGTGGTGAAATCCAGCCAGGGGAAGGTCTCGCGCAGCTGGCGCGCGGCCTCGGCCTGCTGTTCCTGCGGGCTGCGCTGCATGCCGCTCTCGGCGATCTCGCCGCCCAGATACCACACCCAGCCGCCCGCGCCATCGGGATGCGAGGTAATGGTCAGCCGGGGCGTCATGCCGAAACTGTCGCCGATGCAGTGCACGAAGGCCGGGTCGGGGGCGTTCACATGCACGTGCACCATGTGCAGCGGGCGGGTCTGCATGGCGGGCAGGGCGTCGCGCACGGTGCCCCCCAGCAGCGACATCAGCGCCGCATTGCCTTCTCCTGCCGCCAGAATGTAGCGCTGTGCCTGCAGTGTCACAAATTCGCCTGTCGCAGATGTCAGCACCAGATTCTGCAGCCCGCCGTCCTGCCCGAGCGCGGCGCTCAGCGCCCCGGCGGGTACGCGAAAAATGCGCTCCTGGTGTGCAGCGGCAAGGTGGGAAAGCAGCGATGGCGTGTCCATCACGAAGTCAGTCAGCTGGTACAGCGCGCCTTCCAGAGGCTGGTTGCGGAAGAAAGCCGGGTACTGTGCAGGCTTGAGGGCATCGATCCTGCCCCGCAGTGCCTTGCTGCCAAGAAAGGACTTGAGCCGGGAACGATAGCCGCCACCCGACCACATGAAGTAATGCGGCGCCAGCACTTTGCAGCCCCGCAGGTCCACATCGCCTTCGCCCTGCAGACAGCTTCTCCAGCGTTCGGGCATCTGCGCAATGGCACTGCTGGCCGGACTGAGCACGCCGTTGAGCGCGTACTTCAGTCCGCCGTGAATGATGCCCTGGGACGCCAGGGACTGACCGCCCCCAAGGGCGTCGCTCTCCAGCAGGATGACGTCATAGCCCTGCTGTCGCAGGCGGTTCAGCAACCACAGCCCGGCGATGCCGCCGCCGAAGATCACGATATCTGTTGTCGCTGTACTGCGCGCTTGCTGCATGAGCGGCCCGGCTAACCTTGTCTGGTGAAAGTTTGCTACAGTGCGTCAGGCCTCTGCCCGCCGCCGAAAGTGGCCGCAATGGTAGCATGGCAGCACGCCGGAAAGCCCCCGGCCACCGCCCTCCGCCCCGCCTGGCGGCCCGAACCGGACAAAGATCAAACCTGTGAATCGATTCACCTACAACCTGCTGTTCACCCTCATCCTGCCCCTCATCGTCCTGCGGCTGCTGTGGCGTTCGCTCAAGGCGCCAGCCTATGCACGGCGCTGGGCGGAACGCTTCGGCTTCATTGCGCTGAGCCCCGCACAGCAGGCGCAAAAAGCTCAGTGGCTGTGGGTGCATGCCGTGTCGGTGGGCGAGTCCATCGCCGCCGCGCCACTGATCCGCACGCTGCGCAGCGAGCACCCCGGCATTCCCATCGTGGTGACGACCATGACGCCCACCGGGTCAGAACGGGTGCGCGACATGTTTGGCGACGACGTCTGCCATGTGTACGCGCCCTACGATCACCCCTGGGCTGTGCAGAATTTCCTGTCCCGCTTCCAGCCGCGCCTGCTGGTGATCATGGAAACGGAGCTGTGGCCCAACATCATCCACTACACGAAGCGCAGCGGTGGCCGGGTGATCGTGGCCAACGCTCGGCTGTCCGAGAAGTCGGCCCGGGGTTACGAGAAGTTTCCTGCGCTGGGCAAGCCCATGCTGCAGCAGATCGACTGCATCGCCGCCCAGGCCCGCAACGATGCCGAGCGTTTTGTGCGCCTGGGCGTTGCCGCGCAGCAGCTGCAGATCACTGGCAGCATCAAGTTCGAGATCGAACTGCCCGATGACCTTGCCGAACGCCAGCGCGCGCTGCAGGCGCTGATCGAAAGTGACCGCCCGGTCCTGATTGCCGCCAGCACCCGCGAAGGCGAAGAAGAGAAAGTGCTCGAAGCCTACAAGCAGTGTCTGGCCAGAGTGCCCGACCTGCTCCTGCTGCTGGTGCCACGTCACCCCGAACGCTTCAAGGCCGTGGCGAAGCTGTGTGCGGAGAAGGGCCTGACCGTAGTGAAGCGCAGCGAGGGGCTGCCTGCAACACCGCTGACCAATGTGTTCCTGGGCGATTCCATGGGCGAGATGCTGACGTATTTCAGCGTGGCCGACATTGCCTTTGTTGGCGGCAGTCTGGTGAACACCGGCTGCCACAATGTGCTGGAGCCCGCCGCCATGGGCCTGCCCGTGTTCGTCGGCCCTTCCCAGTTCAACTTCCAGACCATCTGCGAGCAGCTGGAAGAAGCCGGCGCGCTGCAGACAGTCGCGGATGAGCGCGCACTGGCCACGGGGGTCATCGCCGCGTATGAAGACCCCGCCCTGCGCGAGCGCATGGGCCATGCCGGTCGTGCTCTCGTCGCCCAGAACCGCGGCGCACTCGGCCGCACCTATTCCCTTGTCATGCAATTCTACGAGAACGTGCCATGAAGCCTCTTTTTCACCTTCTTGCCAGTCTGCTTGTCAGCACGCTTCTGTGTGCCCACGGCGCCAGTGCCCAACCGGCCATCACTCCGCTGGAGGCCATAAGCCGCCACGTTTCTGCCACCGGCTTTGCAGGCACCGTGCTGGTCCACGACATGCGCACCGATCAGTACCTGGCAGGTGACGCTGCCCTGGCGCAGCAGCGTTTCATTCCTGCCAGCACGTTCAAGATCTTCAGCGCACTGGTGGCGCTGGAGACCGGGGTGATCGCCGACAACAATGCCATCATGCCCTGGGATGGCGTGGTGCGCGGCCGCACGGAACTGAACCGGGATCTGAGCTTGCTGGAAGGCTTCCGCCTCTCTGCAGTGCCGCACTTCCAGGCACTGGTGCGGGAGATCGGCGCGCAGCGCATGCAGCAGCACATCGACGCCGTAGGCTATGGCAATCGTGACATCTCCGGCGGCATCGACCAGTTCTGGCTCACGGGCGCGCTGCGCATCTCGCCGCTGGAGCAGGTGCAGTTTCTGCAGCGGCTCTACCGCAACGAGCTGCCGTTCTCGCAGCGCAGCATGGACATGGTGAAGGAACTGATGCTGCAGGAAGACACGCCGCAGCAGCGCATTCGCAGCAAGACGGGGCTGGCCGTGCTCGATGGCGACGAGAA
>CAYWMC010000109.1:0-7521 GCA_964459345.1 uncultured Klebsiella sp.
CTGTGTGGGTGCCATACATCAGCAGGGGTTTGCCGTCTTCCGTCCAGCTGACCACGCGGCCTCTCTCGTGCACCCAGACCCAGTGGCCGTCGCGGTGCAGCATGCGGCGCCTGGTGTCGAAGAATGGCGTTTCCCCGGCGAAGTGGCGCAGCATCAGTGCGTTGGAGGCGGACACATCGTCCGGATGAATGTACTTCAGCCAGGTTGCGCTGGTGGCAGGGCTGATCTCCTGCAGCGTCCGGCCCATGATCTGCGCCCAGCGCTCGTTGTAGACAACGTCGCCCGACTGGACATTCCACTCCCAGGTGCCCACATTCATGCTCTCGATCACTGCCCGCAGTCGCTGCTTGCTGGCCATGATGCGCTCGGCGTCCAGCTTTGCCCGGGAAATGTCGGACTGCACTGCCATGAAGCCCTGCAGCACGCCATTGTCGTCACGCATGGGGTTGCAGTTGATGTTCATCCAGTAAGGCTGGCCATCGCGTGCATAGTTCACGATATCCACATTGAAGGGTTCGCCGCGCCGCAGCGCCTCGCTCATCTGCGCCACGACAGCCGGGTCAGACGCCTCGCCCTGCAGCACAGCGCCAGGTCGCCTTCCTCGCAGGTCTTCCAGAGAATAGCCGGAAATGCGCGTCATGCCCTCGTTGATCCATTCCACGCATCCGTCAGCGTCCGTGATGATGACGCCATTGGTGGTCTGACTCACCACCTGCGACAAACGCGCCAGTTCACGCTGACTTTCACGGTGTTTGCGCTGCTGCCGCACGGCCTCCACCATCTGTCCGATGGTGACCAGCAAGGGGTGCAGGAAGTCGATGAGGGCATGATCATAGCCCTGGGGACGATTGGCGATGCCCAGCATCGCCACCATGCGCCCTTCCAGAAAGATCGGCAGCCCCAGAAACGCATTCAGCGCGGGATGTCCGGCGGGCAAGCCCCCTCTGCGCGGGTCACTCGGCGCCTCATTGGCGATGACGGGCTCGCGTGTGAGCACGGCTCTGCCGAACAAGGTGTTCAGGTTGTGGAACTCCATGCCCTGCTCGACATGGGTGTCGTAGAAGAGCCGCGTCTCGGCATTCCAGGCGATGTCCGTGATGGCATAGGTCTTGAGATAGGGTTTGCCCTCCGGGCCGTACAGTACCTCGCTCAGAAAACCATACTCGCTGTCCGTAAGCGCCAGCAGATCCTTGAGCAGACCATCGAAGGCGCCGCGCATCTCGGTGTCGCGAATGAAGTTGGCCTGGGCCAGCGTGATGGCTTCCTGCAACTGCTGCATCTTGCGCAGACTCTGGCTCTGCCTGTGCTCGTCCAGCAGATTGATCTCCGTCTCCACCAGATCGGCCATGTCCCGCAGCATCAGGTGCTCCTTGTCACTGAGCGTGCGCGGCGTGGAGTCAATGATGCACAGCGTGCCCAGGCGATAGCCGTCAGAGGAACTCAGCGGCGCGCCGGCGTAGAAGCGGATGTGCGGTGCGCCCAGCACCAGGGGGTTGTCAGCGAAGCGCGCATCAAGAGTGGCATCCGGCACCACAAACAGATCAGAGGCCAGAATGGCGTGTCCGCAGAAGGAAATGTCGCGCGCGGTTTCGCACACATCCAGGCCCTGGCGCGACTTGAACCACTGGCGGTCCGCGTCGATCAGCGACACCAGTGCGATCTGCACGCCAAACAGGTGCTGAGCCAGGCGGGTCAGACGGTCGAAACGCTCCTCGGCGGGGGTATCCAGCATGGCGCGCACGCGCAGTGCCTGCAGGCGCGGGGCTTCATTGGCGGGAGTCTGCGGGACTTGCATAGGGCTGGCTCGCTCGAGGATGACGGGTCAGCGCGCAGGATAGGGACTATCGCCAGACTCGGCAACCGCCCCGCTTACCAGAACGCACCCAGCCCCGCCACGATGGCCCCCAGTGTCAGTGCCCAGAGCAGACAGGCCAGCGCATCGAGCAGCAGAAACCGCAGCCGGGGGAAGCCGCTGATGCCCACCAGCACGGGCACCAGACTGCGGATGGCCGGCACGAAGCGGCCAATGAAGATGGCGGTACCGCCGTGGCGCTGCACCAGGGCCTCACTCTTGAGCAATGCCTGGCGATAGCGCTGCGCCAGCCGCAGGTGATGGAAACGCGGGCCGATCTGCGCGCCCACCAGAAAGCCGCTGTGATCCCCCAGCAGCGCGCCCGCCCAGGCCAGGGGAATGATCTGCATCAGCGTGGCGTACTCGCCCGTGTACAGCAGCGTGGCCACCGTCACCAGCAGGAAGCCGGACACGAACAGCCCGATGCCCACACACGCCTCGCCGAAGGCCAGCAGCGGCACCAGCCACAGCGCGTAGTCGCGATTGCTTTCCAGCCATTCCAGTATCACCGTGTCCATAGTCCGCTCTCTTTGCGCGCCAGCAGGATGATCAATGCCATCAATACGACGTAATAGAGCGGAAAGGCCAACAGCGCGTCGAGAAATACCTGTTTCTGCAGTTCCGCCTCGGCCAGACCGGACTCCCGTGCCCGCAGGGCAGCCACCAGCGCTGTGTACAGCAGACTGGCGAAACCCAGCCCCAGATTCAGGGCCAGCCCCTTGAAGCTGAGCACCGTGGCGCGGATGGTCGAGTCCACGGCCCGGTTCAGATAGAAGCTGGCCTGGAACTGCACCATGCCCAGCAGGGCGAAGGCCCCGACGGCAAACAGCAGCCCGCCCACCGGAATGGCCAGCGCCAGCCCCAGCAATGACAGAATCAGAATGGACGACAGCACACCGAAGTTGAACGCCGGGCTATGGCTGTTGACCAGATACCGGGAGAAGCGCGCCGTGACGATGCCGAACAGCGACATGCCCGCGCCGATGAAGCCGAACCAGGACACCGGGATATCGATGAGCCGGTAGTACTCGCTGGCCAGCACCACGAACTGCCGGGCCACACTGTCCAGCGCCAGCGCCGCCAGAATGACGAAGAACACGAAGCGGTGTCCCAGTGTCCAGCGCGCGGCGCGGCCCACCTGCCGGAAGGCCTCCATCAGGGCCCCGAGTCCGCCCTTGCCCGCCGCAGTTTGCGATGCCGGGTCGGGCGGCAACTCGCGGAAACCCAGCGCGGTGGCCAGCACCACAAAGGCGCTGAGCAGGGTGAGGATCACCGGCATGCGAATGGCTGTTTCACGGGCGATCTGCCAGTCGGGATTGAACAGGGCCAGCGCGCGGTTCAGCAGGGCCTGGTCATACACGAAGGCCCCCAGAATCATGGTCACGAAGAAGCCGATGGAGACAACGCGGGACGTCTTCTCCAGCAGGTGCGACCACTGCTCTTCCCGGCCCAGCGCCTTGAGCGAGTCGTAGGCCAGCGCTTCGTCGGCGCCGCTGGCGGCCGCCTCCGAAAGCCCGGAACTGACGCGGTTGATCAGGAACACGGTGAACAGCAGGCCCGACGCCCCCATGGGCACGAAAGCCAGCAGGCTCATCTCCACCACCATCATGATGGCGGCAAAGATCACCAGACGCCTGCGACCGACAATATCCGCCAGCGCCCCCGAGGGCACCTCCGCCACCACGATGCTCAGCGCCCAGGCCAGATTCAGCAGGGCAAACTGTTCCAGCGTCAGGCCATAGTCCAGAAACAGAATGGTGAGCACCGGATAGTAGAAACGCGCCGAGTAGAACAGGCGGAACAGGATGAAGCGGCGCAGATTGCCTTCGAGGGCGTGGCGCTCGCGTTCAGAGATGGGGGGCTGGGCAGCAGTCATGGAAGTCCTCGGCGCGAGGATCATTCCACGGCGCGGGGGCGGGCGCAATCACCACGCAGTTGCAGGAGATTCCCTGCCCTGGATCTTCTGGAAGATAGCCTGTTGATGAGCACTGCCGCCCACCGGTCCCATGCCGGGGTGAGTCCCGTCAGGACACGCCGTGAACCCATCCATGGGGGCTCGGCAGCCGCCGTCCTGGCGGCTGACGGTCCTGTCCGGACTCACCCCGGCATGGGACCTGGCTTCACCTGCGCATCAAGGACTTGCTTCAGAGTGGACCCGAGACGGAGGAATCGCCCACCACCTGGTGATTGCGCTCGCGGGTTCACGCGGCGGCGAACAGCACCCACTGCACCAGGCCGATCAGCGCCATCAGGATGGCCGCCGTCAGCACGATGCCGGACACGAAGAACTTCTTGAAGTCGCCATGCTGGAAGTCGCGCTCGCGGTTCTTGTAGCTCTGCACGCCGAAGGCAGCCGCCACGCTGCTGCCCATGGACTGCAGCCAGCCCACGTGAACCTCCTGTGCCACACAGGCACACTCGGGACTCGCCTGTTCGGAATTGCGCTTGTTGATCGTGTTCATGGGATCACCTCGTCTGGTTTGTGTAGGTAGCCCCCAGGTCATTGCAAGCACTGGGCCAGCGCGGCCCGCCTGTCAAAAAACACCAGCACCCCATTGAATCAAAAGCGTTTTCAGAATCCGCTGCGCAGCGCCGCAACAGGCCAGCCCCGCGCTTTCGCCACGTTTGTCACGCCTTGTGCCATTGTTGTCAGCGCACGCACTTTTCCAGCACGCCGCGGCGCTCGTCCAGCCACAGGCGTCCCACAGGGGCGGCGTTGCGCATGACTTTCCCCGTCAGCACATCGAACACATCGCCGTTGCACCCCAGCGCCTGCAGCGGCACCCCTGCCGCACGCGCGATATCGGCATTGCTGCGCATATGCCGGGCCTCACCATGCACGGGAATGGCCAGGCGCGGGCGCACCCATTCGTACATCTGCCGCAGCTCGTCGGCGCAGGGATGGCCCGAGGCATGCAGCACCCGGCGCGAGGGCTCCGGCGCCAGCCCCGACTCGGGCAGCACCACATGATCGGGGTGGGTGACACGAATCTGCCGGGCCTCGAACGCGGCGATCAGGCGCCCCACTTCGGCCTCATTGCCGGGAATGGTCTTGGCGCTGAAGATCACATGGTCGCCCGCGCTCAGGTTCACGCTGGGGTGGGAATCCAGCGCCAGCCGATGCAGGGCTGCGCCGCGCTCGCCCTGGCTGCCGGTGGCAATGGCCAGCACCTCGGCCGGCGGCAGATAGCCAAGATGCTCGGAATAGACGGGATCGAAGTTTTCGGCCAGATAGCCCGCCGCACGGGCGCAGCCGGCCATATTGTCCAGGGAGCGGCCCAGCAGCCCCACATAGCGATTGGCCAGCCGCGCCACATTGCCCAGCGTCTGCAGCCGCGCGATATTGCTGGCGAAGCAGCTCACCACCACACGCCCTTCACTGCCCCGCACCGCCGCCAGCAGGCCTTCGAACAGCTCGCCTTCCGATACGGAATGACCGGCCTGCGTGGCATTGGTCGAGTCGCAGACGATGGCGTCGATACGCTGGCTGGCCAGCGCCCGAAACAGCGCTGGGTCCACCGCATCCCCCGTGATCGGGGCCGCATCCAGCTTCCAGTCGGCGGTATGCAGCACCCGGCCCACGGGCGTGGTGATCAGCAACGCATTCGTCTCGGGCGTGGAGTGGGTAATCGGCATCCACGTCACCTCGAACGGCCCCAGCGCCAGCGTCTCGCCCGCGTGCACCGTCAGCACCGGCGCGGCGATGCCCTTCTCGCGCAGCTTGCGCAGCAGCACGTTGCGGGTGAAGGGCGTGGTGTAGATGGGGCAGCGCAGCTGCTCCCACAGATGCGCAATGGCGCCGATGTGGTCCTCGTGGGCATGGGTGGCGATGATGGCCACCAGTGCTTCACTGCGATTGGCGATGAACACCGGGTCGGCCATCTCCACACGATTGCCGCCCATGGCCCCCGGGGCCGCGTCAGCCAGTGGCACTTTCTCGAAGGTCACGCCGCAATCCACCATGAGCCACTGCCCGGCGTGGCCGTACAGATTGAGGTTCATGCCGATCTCGCCGCAGCCCCCCAGCGGGAGGAACCAGAAATCCTTGAGACTTGGAATCATGTGGAAAAGGCCATGGCTGGAGCGGGTGAAGGACGACAAATGGTAACGGTTCTCAGCCACAAATTGTCACAGCTGATGAGCTTTCCCTGTCAAATTGATGAATTCAAAGCAAAAACAACTGAAAATCCTGGCGAAATGGGGGTGGCACGGGCCGCCAGACCTGTGTAACAATGCGATAACCTTCCGGAATGGAGACCCATTGCATGAGTTCCAACGATAAAGACCAGAAACCCAAGAAATTCTTTGGCATGGAGATCAGTGACACACTGACTTACGTCATTGTGTTCATCCTGGCCATCATCTTCATCCGCCAGGTCTCCGTCCTCTTCTGATCCGCAGCCGGCGCACCCCGCGCCGCGCCTTGTTCGCCTTCTCCTGCACATGGTAGATTACGCGCCACTTTAAAAACCGTGTCGCAAGCAGGAATCTCATGAGCAAGTACAAGATCGCGTTACTCGATGGTGATGGTATCGGCCCCGAAATCATGGTGGAAGCCGTGAAGGTGCTGAAGCTGGTTGAGCAGCGCAATGACGTGGAGTTCGAACTGATCCACGCTCCCTTCGGTGCCAGCGCCTATTTCGAATGCGGCGATCCGTTTCCCGAGCAGACCAAGAAGATCTGTGACGAAGCAGATGCCATTCTCAAAGGCCCCATCGGCCTGAATCACGAAGACTCCAAGAAGATTCCCGTCGACAAGCAGCCCGAACGCGGTGCCCTGCTCCCCCTGCGTCGCCGTTACAACACCTATGCCAATTTCCGCCCCGTGTTCCTGCCCCAGGGCCTGGCGCATTTCTCGCCGCTGAAGAAGGAAATCATCGGCGACGGCATCGACATCATGATCATCCGCGAACTGGTGGGCGGCCTGTACTTCGGCGCCAAGGAAAGCGGCGTGACCCCCGAAGGCGTGCGCTACGTGCGCGAGACGCTGGAATATGACGAAGTGCAGATCCGCCGCATTGCCATCGTGGCCTTCGAAACTGCCATGAAGCGCAAGAAAGTGCTGCACAACATCCACAAGAGCAACGTGCTGAAGTCGAGCGTGCTGTGGAACGAAGTGGTTGAGGAAGTGGCGAAGGACTTCCCGGAAGTCAAAGTGATCCACATTCTGGTGGACGCCGCCGCGACCTATCTGTGCCTGAACCCCGGCCAGTTCGACGTGATGGTCATGGAAAACATGTTCGGCGACATCCTGAGCGATCAGGGCGGCGGCATTCTCGGCTCACTGGGCCTGATGCCTTCCGCCTGTGTCGGCGACAACAAGGCCTATTACGAACCTTCCCACGGTTCCGCCCCGGACATCGCGGGCAAGAACATCGCCAACCCCTACTCGATGATCGGCTCGGTGGCCATGATGCTGGAGATGAGTTTCGGCATGGACAAGGAAGCGAAGAATGTCTGGCATGCCATGCAGAGCGTGTTCGCGCAGGGCTACTCCACTCCGGACCTGTCCAAGCCGGGCGCGGGCGTGAAGATGATCGACACCAGTTCGTTTGGCGATCTTGTAGTGGAAGAGCTGCGCAAACTGCCGGTGTAGTTTTTTCGACGGCAGGTCCTTGTCCAGTCTGCGCCAGCGGCGGGGCTGGTCAGGACACGCCGTGAACCCATGC
>CAYWMC010000110.1:0-7475 GCA_964459345.1 uncultured Klebsiella sp.
GGCAGCGCGTCCAGCGTCGCGCTGACCTGCTGCCAGTTGTTGATGGAGCGCAGACGCTGGGCGCGCTTGTCCTCCTGCACCAGCTGCACCGTGCCAGGCGCCGCCGGCAGCAGCACATTGACTTCATCGGGTGACAACAGGCGGATATGGGCCTGGGTGCCCAGGGTGCGCTCGATGATGTTGGCCTGCAGCCCCTGAATCAAAGCGGTGACGAACACGATCACGGCCACCCCCACGGCGACGCCGGTCATGATCATCAGCGACTGCGCGCGACCTTCCCGCAGAAAGCCCAGCGCAAGGGTCCACTCCGTCCACAGACTGCGCAGGGAGCGGCTCAATTGAAGTTCACCGGCATTTCGTTGGCCGACGCGGACTCCGCGCCATTGGCAGCCACGGGTGCCGCGCGGGGCGTGAAGCGCACCCGCGTGCCATCGGCGAGCGGCGCAGTGGCATCGGCCAGCACGGCGTCTCCCGCGCTGAGCCCCGCGAGCACTTCCGTCATGGCCAGCCCGCGCAGGCCCAGTGTCACCGCCTGCGCCTGCACCTTGCCGTCGCGCAGCAGCAGCACCCGCGCCTGGTCATCCTGCACATCGGTCAAGGCATCATTGGGCACGGCCAGCGCCTGCTCGCGACGGCCGGTCTCGACATTCACCGACACGGTCATGTCCTGGCGCAGGAAGTCAGGCACTTCGTCGACGGCCAGACGCACTTCCACCGTGCCGCGCTGCGGATCGATGCTGGGGGCGATGAAGGTGATGCGGGCGGGAAACGGACGCTCGGGGTAGGCGTCTGTGATGGCAATGGCGGATTGCTGCAGGGCCAGCAGAGACAGATTGCGCTCGTCGAAGGGCACGTGGATTTCCGTGCCGCCCGCCAGTGCGATGGTGAACAGCACCCGGCCTGGCTGCACCAGATCGCCGGGCTCCACCGCGCGGGTCAACACCGTGCCGGCCACCTGCGCGCGCACCTCGGTCTTGTCCAGCTGCGCCTGCAGTGCTGCCAGACGTTCGCGCAGCAGCTGCTCTTCAACATTGCCCGGGGCCAGCGCCTCCGCTGTCAGACGCGCCGCTTCGAACGCGCTGCGGGCCACGGACTCCGCCTGCACAGCCTGTTCCAGCGCTTCGGTGGAAAGCAGGGAGCGCGCGGCCAGATCCCGTCGCCGCGCCGTCTCGCGTTCGGCCTGGGCGAGTTGTGTCTGCGCGCGCGCCAGCGCCACGTCGGCTTGCGGACGCGTGCTGCTTGCCAGTGCCTCCAAGGCGGTCTTGGCCTGGCGCCACTGGGCGGCGATATCATCGGCCCTCAGCACCAGCAGGATGTCGCCCGGCAACACGGCATCGCCTTCCTCCACGCGACGCTCCAGCACCACGGCGGTAATCTCGCTGCTGATCTGCGCCCGCGACTCTGTCACCACCCGGCCGGTGGCCACCACGGTCTGCACCAGCGGCATCGCGTTGATCACATAGCCTTCCACCTGCGGCCCCTGCCACCAGCGCAGCGTGCCATAGCCGAGGGCGATCAGCAGAACGATCAGGACGAGCAGGGAAGAGGATTTTGCGGCGCGCACGGTGTGTCTCCAGGTTGGTACTGCAGGATACCCCCTAGACTGGCAGAACACCGCCGGCTTGGCCACACAGTCATGCACCGGCAATCCATCCCGATGCTGCACGCGTATGCACAGACGAACACTTTTTACTCACCTGCCACAGACGCCAGAGGCCCCAATGCCCACACTGCCAGCCCCCACATCCCCCCAGCGCCTTTACTGGCTCACCGGCGCCAGCTCGGGCATCGGCCGGGAACTGGCCTTGCAGCTGGTGGCACAGGGGCACATCGTCTACATCAGCGCGCGCTCGGCCGAGGGCCTGCAGACCCTGGCCGCCGAGGCCCCCGGCCAGCTGATTGTCCTGCCCTGTGATGTCAGTGACGACGCGCAGATGGCCACTGTGTTCGAGCGCCTGCCGCAGGCGCAGCGCCCGCAGTGGCTGGACGGCCTGATTGCCGGCGCCGGCGTCTGCGAGTACGTGGACCTGCCCGTGCTGGACACCGCCATGTGCCGGCGCGTGGCTGACGTGAACTACTTCGGCGTGGTGAATGCCTGCGTGGCCGCCCTGCCCCTGTTGCAGCGGGCGGCTGCAATGCCAGGGCGCGGCCGTCCCGTCATCGCGGGCCTGTGCAGCATGAGCGTGTACACCGCATTCCCCCGGGCCGAAGCCTATGGCGCGGCGAAAGCGGCGATGGCGTATTTCCTGAACTCGCTGCGCTGTGACATTGGCCGGGTGATCGACGTGTGCCTGGTCTACCCGGGCTTCGTCAGCACGCCCATGACCGCCGGGAATGACTTCCCCATGCCCTTCTGCATGAGCGCCGACGAGGCCGCGCGCCGCGTGCTTGCAGGCCTGGCGCGCCCGCGCCGTCCGCTCTCCTTTGCCTTTCCGTGGCAGCTGCACTGGCTGCTGAAGATTGCCGCCGCCCTGCCCGGGCTGTGGTATGGCAGCGTGATGCCCAGGATGCGCAAGCAGGGACTGTCTGCGGCCACCTCTTCTGCACAGGACAAACAGGCATGAGCTACTCGGATTCTCCCGCACTGCCGGGCAAGCGTCGCGTGGCCATCATCGGGGGGGGCATTTCCGGCATGGCGGCAGGCTGGTACCTGTCCCAGCAGCTGGATATCGAGCTGCAACTGTACGAGTCAGACACCCGCCTGGGCGGACACACGGCCACCATCCAGGTGGATCACGAGGGCGAGCAGCTGGCCATCGACACCGGCTTCATTGTCTTCAATGACCGCACCTACCCGCACTTCATCGCCCTGCTGGACGCCCTGGGCGTGGGCAGCCGCGACACGCCGATGAGCTTCAGCGTGTCCGATGCCAGGAGCGGGATCGAATACGCCGGCACCAATCTGAACACCCTGTTCGCACAGCGGCGCAATCTGCTGTCGCCGCGCTTTCTGCGCATGGTGCGCGACATCCTGCGCTTCAACGGCGAGGTGGAAAAACACCTGGCCGACGACGCCACGCTGGGGGCATCCACCCTGGGCGACTACCTGCGCCGCTTTGGCTACAGCCAGGAGTTCCTGCAGTGGTATCTGATTCCCATGGGCGCGGCCATCTGGTCTTCCGATGACGCCACCATGGAGGCCTTTCCGTTGCAGTTCTTCGTGCGCTTCTTCCGCAATCACGGCCTGCTGGACTTGCAGAATCGCCCGCAGTGGCGGGTGATCGCGGGGGGCTCGCACAGTTACATCCCAGCGTTGACGACGCCTTACCGCGAGAAGATTCGGCTCAATACCCCGGTGCTGGGCGTGCGCCGCCGGGTGCTGCACGAGGGCCGCGAACAGGTGTGCGTGCGCAGTGCCGCTGGCGAGGATTTCTTCGACGAAGTGGTCTTCGCCTGCCACAGCGATCAGGCGCTGGCACTGCTGGAGGACGCCACGGCGCAGGAGCGGGCGTTGCTGGGCGCCATCCCCTATTCCCGCAATGAAGTGGTGCTGCACCATGACGAGCGCATGCTGCCCCGCAACCGGCGCACCTGGTCCAGCTGGAACGTGAGCCTGGGCCGCAGCGCCAGCCCGCTGCCGGCGCTGAGCTACAACATGAACATCCTGCAGGGCCTGCAAAGCCGCAAGACCTGGTGTGTCAGCCTGAATCAGACAGCCAGCATCAGGCCCGAGTGCATCCATTCCATGTACCACTACGCCCACCCGGTGTTCACGCTGCAGGGCATCGCTGCCCAGCAGCAGTTGCTGGCCGGCAATGGCGGCGAACACACCTGGTTCTGCGGCGCCTGGCTGCGCAACGGCTTCCACGAAGATGGCGTGCACACGGCGCTGCAGGTGGCGCGGGGCATCGGTGCGCTGTCTTTGGGAGAAGCTGGCTCTGTGGGGGAACCTGGCTCTGTGGGGGAAGCTGGCTCTGTGGGGGACGCTGGTTCTGTGGGGGACGCTGGTTTTGTAGGAGCGGGCCTGCCCGCGAATGCAGATCGCTTGCAAGCAAGCTCCCACCCGAACGAGGCCTGACCCCATGCCTCCGCCCCTGCACAGCGCACTCTACGAAGGGCTGGTGCGGCACCACCGCCGCGAGCCCCGTGACCACGCCTTCGCCTATCGCGTGGCCATGGTCTATCTGGATCTGGATGAACTGGAACCAGTGTTCGCCCTGCACCCTCTGTGGTCCACCGCCCGTTTCAGTGCGGCACGCTGGCGCCGCGCGGACTACCATGGCGACCCTGCCATGCCGCTGCCCGAGGCCGTCCGCAAGACAGTGCGCGAGGCCACCGGCGAGGACCTGCGTGGCCCCATCCGCCTGCTGACCAACCTGCGTTACTTCGGCTGCATCATCAACCCGATCAGCTGCTACTACTGTTTCGACGAGAGTGAACGCTTGCGCTTTGTGGTGGCCGAGGTCACCAACACGCCCTGGCGGGAGCGCCATGCCTATGTGCTGCCGGTCGCGCCAGGCGACGGGCTGAACACGGTGAACTTCTCCAAAGCCATGCACGTATCCCCCTTCATGTCGCTGGACCAGCGCTACCTCTTCCGCCACAGCGCGCCAGGGGAGCAGCTGAGCATCTACATGGAAAACCATCTGCAGGAGCGCGTGCTGTTCACAGCCAGCCTGGTCCTGCACCGCCAGCCCATGACCCGGGCTGGCATGAGCCGCCTGCTGTGGCGCTACCCGCTGATGACCGCACAGGTCGGCATCGGCATTTACTGGCAGGCATTGAAACTGTGGTGCAAGGGCGTGCCCTTCGTGCCACACCCCGGCAGGAAAGCGCCGGACCTACCCCCGGAGACAAAGCCCCGTGAATAGCAATGAAAGCGACCTGAGCAAACCCGCCAGCAAAGAACGCCGCCTGTTCGGCAACCCGTCCCGCCAGCTGTTCCTGAGCCTGCTCAAACGCATGCGCCTGGGCCATCTGCAGCTGGTGGAGGAAGACGGCACCGAGCACAGTTTTGGCGAGCCAAGGCAGCAGGCAAGCGTGCATTCCACCATCGTGGTGCGCGACCCGGCCGCCTATGGCCTGGTGCTGGGCGCCGGCTCACTGGGTGCCGGCGAGGCGTTCATGAAAGGCCTGTGGGAAAGCCCGGACCTGCTGCAGACCATCCGGCTGTTCGTGCTGAACATGGACCTGCTGCGCAACATGGACCGCTCCGGAAGTCTGGCCGGGCGCCTGACCGCGCGGGTGTTCCACCTGCTGCACCGCAACACCCTCCATGGTGCCCGTGGCAACATCGCGGCCCATTACGACCTGAGCAACGACTTCTTCAAGCTCTTCCTCGACCCCACCATGGCCTATTCCTCTGCCATCTTCACGCCGCAGACGCGCACGCTGGAAGAAGCCTCCACCAACAAGTTCCAGCACGTCTGCCAGCGCCTGCAGCTGCAGCCCACGGACCACCTGCTGGAGATTGGCACCGGCTGGGGCGGTCTTGCCCTGCATGCGGCCCGCCACTTTGGCTGTCGCGTCACCACCACCACGCTGTCGGCCGCCCAGGCCGGCCATGCGCGGGAGTGGATCGCCCGGGAAGGGCTGAGTGATCGCATCACGGTGCTGGAGAAGGACTATCGGGAGCTGGAGGGCGAGTACGACAAGCTGGTGTCCATCGAGATGATCGAGGCGGTGGGCGCGCAGTACTACAAGGACTACTTCGCGCGGGTATCGCACCTGCTCAAGCCCCAGGGTCTGGCGCTGATCCAGTCCATCACCATCTCGGACCAGCGCTATGCGGCGTCCCTGGGCGACACCGACTTCATCAAGCGCTACATCTTTCCGGGCGGGCAGCTGCCGTCCAATGCGGTGATCGCGAGCCATGTGGCGGGTGCCACCGACATGCAACTGATCGGGCTGGAGGACATCACTCTGGACTACGCCCGCACGCTGCACGCCTGGCGCGACAACTTCATGGCCGCCCTGCCCCAGGTGCGCCGGCTGGGGTTTGACGAGACCTTCATCCGCATGTGGCTGTACTACCTGTGCTATTGCGAAGGCGGTTTCATGGAACGGGTGATCCACACGGCGCAGTTCCTGCTGGCCAAGCCGCAGTTCCGGGATCTGCCTGTCATCACTGTGCCGAACAGGCCCTGACTGTAGGAGCGGGCCTTGCCTGTGGGAGCGGGCCCTGCCCGCGAACCTCGCCCGCTCACACGCCCCGGATCAGCTGCCCACTCTGGTCAAACCGAACTCCAGCGGGTTGAGCGAGCCGGTCTTCTCTATCACCTGCATGGTGTTGCCATTGATGTACACGCGCAGTGGCACGCCATCCAGCGGGCTGGAAAGGCCGCAGGTGAGATTCGCATCCGTCAGGGTCTTCGTGATCAGCAGGCCCGTGGCGGCATCCCATACCCAGGTGCCCGTCTCGAGTCCGCCAGCGGCGCAATTGGGGTCGTCGCCGGCCCGCTGCAACTGTTCGTAGCGCCCGTCGCTGAAGAACTTGATGTAGGTGGCGCTGGCATTGGCGACACTTTCAGTCCAGGTGCCCACGATGGCCGTGGCACTGCTGTTCAGGGGCAGATTGCTGGCGGGTCGCGTGATGTCGGTCAGAGTTTGCAGGTTTGCCTTGAATTCAAACGTGGCCGCGTTGGTCAAGGTAAGGGTGGCGTAGTAGGTCTTGCCGTTCACCTCCAGCTTGGGAATGACGATCGCGTTGGTGGCGGCATCAAAGTGCGCTTCGAGGCCGTCGGCAGTGGCCAGGCCGGGGATGCAAAGCGTTGTCAGGGCAAGGGCTGCGAGTGTCTTCTTCATTGCAGAAACTCCGTAACAGTGGGTTTGGAAGCAAGCGTGTGGCGAAATTCTGCACAACACGTTACAGAAAGACAATTAGCTGTTCGGGTTAGGGAAGTGCCAGCCAGCGCTGGCTCGGTTCGCGGGCAAGGCCCGCTCCCACAAGTGAGGCCCGCTCCCACAAGTGAGGCCCGCTCCCACAAGTGAGGCACAGTCCCACAACAAGAGCCCGCTCCTACAAGGGGCGTCTGTGCAGGTTCTTCAACTGCATCGCCATGCGCGGATTCTTCGCCAGCACCTGTTCATGCCGGCGCAGATATGCCCAGTAGTGCGTCGTGAACGGACAGGCATCCGGCCCTGTTTCCAGCGCCGGGTCGAAGCGACAGCCCTTGCAGTGATTGCTCATGCGGTCAATGTACTTGCCGCTGGCAATATAGGGCTTGCTGGCCATCACGCCGCCATCGGCATACTGGCTCATGCCCAGAGTGTTGGGCAGTTCCACCCACTCCACCGCGTCCACGTAGACAGCCAGATACCATTCATGCAGCTGCTGCGGGCTGACCCCCGTCAGCAAGGCATAGAGCCCGGTGACCATGAGACGCTGGATATGATGCGCGTAGCCATGCTGCAGCGTCTGCGCAATGGCATCGCGAAGACATGCCATGTCGGTATCGCCGCTCCAGTAGAAGTCCGGCAAGGGCGCGTGGGCATTCATGGCATTGCGTTCCAGATAGCCAGGCATCTGTGTCCAG